>JASGFG010000014.1:0-55867 GCA_047605605.1 Paracoccaceae bacterium
CTTGCGGCGAATGCGGCAACTACACGCTGGTCAGGAACGGCACCTGCATGAAGTGCAACACCTGCGGCGGCACCAGCGGCTGCAGCTGATGAAGATTTGAGAAAACTGAAAGATCCGGCACCTTTGCCGGGTCTTTTTCATGTGATGCCTTAGGTTCCGCAAAAGGTTACATACTGCCCAAAGCCATGTGGTGCGGGCAGCGCATAAACGTCATCCCGATCACCAAACGGATTCGTCACCGCCGCCAGCAGCGCATCGAACGGGGCCATGTCCCCCGCCGTTGCGGCCGTCAGTGCCTCTTCCACCAGATGGTTGCGCGGGATCACGGCAGGGTTTACGGCCTTCAGCCGGTCAGCCGCTTCGGACGCCAGCCGCGCGCGCCAGCGGGGCAGCCAGTCGAGCAATCGCGCCGGATCGTCGAACAGCGGCGCGATCAGCGTCGTGTCGCCATCGACCGCGGTGGCAAGGCGGCGGAAGGTCAGCGTCCAGTCGGCCTTCTGCCCCTCCATCGCCGCCAGCAGGGCGTCGGCCAGATCGCCGTCGCCGTCCTGCGCGCCCTCCAGCGCCAGCTTGCGGCGCATCACCTCCACCCAGGCCGCGCGATAGGCGGGCGCGATGCGGGACAGGCGGTCATTCAGGATCTCGACCGCCTTGTCCCCGTCGGCGTCGATCAGCGGGATCAGCGCCTCGGCCAGCCGGGCAAGGTTCCAGCCCAGGATCAGCGGCTGGTTGGCATAGGCATAGCGGCCCTGATGGTCGATGGACGAAAACTTCGTTCCCGGCGCATAGGCGTCCATGAAGGCGCAGGGGCCATAGTCGATGGTTTCGCCCGACAGCGCCATGTTGTCGGTGTTCATCACCCCGTGGATGAAACCCACGCCCATCCATTCCGCGATCAGCCGCGCCTGTCGGTCCATCATTCCATCGAACATGGCAAGGGCAGGGCGCTCGGCCCCGGCCGCCTCGGGGTAGTGGCGGGCGATGGTGTAATCGGTCAGGCGGCGCAGGCGGTCGACCTCGCCCCGCGCGGCAAAGAACTGGAAGGTGCCGATGCGGATGTGGCTGGCGGCCACGCGGGTCAGGACGGCACCGGGCAGGCGTTTCATGTCGCGCAGGATCGTCTCGCCCGTGGTGGCGACGGCCAGCCCGCGCGTGGTAGGAATGTGCAAGGCGTGCATCGCCTCGCCGATCAGGTATTCGCGCAGCATCGGCCCAAGGGCGGCCTTGCCGTCGCCGCCGCGCGAAAACGGCGTGCGGCCCGAGCCTTTCAGTTGGATATCGCGGCGGTTGCCGTTGCGGTCGATCACCTCGCCCAGAAGCAGCGCCCGCCCGTCGCCCAGTTGCGGGGAAAATCCGCCGAACTGGTGGCCGGCATAGGCCTGCGCAATCGGCCTCGCCTCGGGCGGAACGAAAGCGCCCGCGAAAAGCGCAGCCTCGGCGGCAAGTGCCGCCACATCCGGCCCCAGTTCATCGGCCAGCGGACGGTTGAAGATCACCAGCTTCGGGTCGGGCGCGGGCTCGGGTGGCCAGCCGACGGCAAGATCCCCCAACTCGCGGGCATAGCTGTTGTCAAAGCGGATCTTCGGGGGCGTGGGGCTGTCCATGGGAATATCCTTGGCGGGCAGGACAAAGGATAGGGGCGCGATCGGTCCGCCACAAGGCAGGCCGCAAGACCATGTGCGCAACAGGCCGGGGCAGGTCCGTGGCAGGTCACCTTCCTTGGCAAGCCCGGAAACGCATCGGGACAGCGCGGGGCCGTCACCTTCAGGCATACGCGGACATTTCCTTGACGGAGGCCCACGAAAGTGCGGCTCGACCCCATGTCCGGGAGGGATTCGGCCAGGAAAGCGACAGGCACGGTGGCCGCCCGAACGTTTGATCACGAAGTTCCCGGCCAGTATGCGGACGGACATCGTGACGATTCAAAGGTTCGGGGGCGATTTGCGGCGTCTTGCCTGACGGTATGTTGCAAGGTGCCCCCGCCTACCGGAAAGTGGTCGCGAGGGGTGATCGAAGATCATGCGCCGATTACAAGCCACGCGCCGGCGTCAGGAATTTCTACTGATCAGGTTTTGAAGATCAAGTGGTGCCAGAGCCGCTACCATCACCATTGATTCAAAAGGGTAATCTGGCGCGATACCGTCGAAGTCTACCGGATTCCCGATTCATGGCGAAATGGGAATCCATCCATCTTGGGCAGGAATGCCGTCCGAATCAGAACGGCCGCTGGGCATCTTCGCACCTGCGGCCGTTGCGCTGTTCATGCCGCTCTTAGAACCCCGACAGGCGCAGTTTGAGGGTGCCGGTCGACGCGGCGGCGGCTTCCACAGCCACGCCGATCTTGGTGTTACCGCTGGCGGTGGTGGTGGCGAGTTTCGCCGTGGCATCCCAGTAGACCGGCGCGCCCAGGGTGACGTTGTTCGCGGCCACCTTGGGAAGCTGGAACACGCCCGTAACGATCACGTCGACAGGCTGCCCGGTCGCTGCGCTGCCCGCGGCGATGCCGATGATCGAACCAGCCTGCACCACGTCGCCAGAGGCGACGGCGGCGGGCGCGGGGATGGTCAGGGCCGAACCGGCCTGAATGAAATTGTAGGCCATGAGGTCAGAGTCCTTTCGAGGTGTTGAAGGTGATCGAGGTGGGCGGGCGCTGACCGCCCATCCGCAGGATTTCCGCGTCCAGGCTGGCAAGCGCCGCCGCCAACTCGCTATGCGAACGGTAGCGGATCATTTCTCCGCTACTGTCCTGCACGATCAGCGCGCCGCTGAACTTGGCGTCGACCAGCCGGTCCCGATACTCATTCAGTTGGGCGAGGGTGACAGCCATCAGCCGCCCACCGCGTTGAGATAGACGCCGCGCCAGTCGGTCGCGCCGCAGCCGAAGTCGAGGGTGACGCGGAATTCGCGGCCCAACACTTCCCAGCCGTCGCGGCTGGACAGTTGCGGCCCCTGCGCGCTGGACAGGTAGGCATATTCCAGCACGGGCGCGGTGTCGGGGTTGCCGAACAGATACCAGCTTGCGCCGGTCAGCCGCGGTTCCACCAGCAGGGACAGCTTGCCGCCGAACGGGTTCACATCCGCCACGGTCGCCGCCTGAATGTCGGTCAGCAGCTTTTCGGCGGTCATTTCCAGTTGCGGGCTGACCAGCAGGAAGCGGGGAACCACGTTCACCGGGGTCACGCCGTCAAGCATCTTCTGGGTGCGCATCGCCGCCCGCGCCTCGCCCAGCGTTTCAAGGCCCAGATCGTCGTTGTCCAGGTTGCCGTGATCGACATGGAACAGCGCCTTGCCGTCGCCCATCGTGACGCCCGCGCCAGCGTTCGCGGTCAGCAGCGCCAGAAGCTGCCCGGCTTCGGTTTCCGCCGCCGCTTGGCCCATCATTTCGCCCCAGCGGGCAAAGGCCCCCAGATCGTCATTGATGATCGCCTTGCGCGACAGGCTGAAAATCCCGCCAAAGGTTTCGAGGCTGTAGGCTTCCTTCGCCTCGGCGGTCGACAGGGCGGTGATTTCGCCGTGTTCCGTCACCTTCGCCAGCTTGGTGAAGTTGCCCACCTTGAGCGTGGACAGCGGCCGGAAGTCGGCGGCGGTGCGCTGGCGCGCAAGCTGTTTCAGCGGGCTTTCGGCGCGCTTGTAGGCATCGGCCAGAACCCGGTTGCCCGCGCCCGTCAGCAGTTCGGGAAAGTCGCTGACGGTATGCATCGCGCGTTGCAACAGTTCTTCGCGGCCCATCATCGCCACGCCCACGGTGCCGCTGCGGGTCAGGGCGTCGCGGGCATAGTCGGCAAGGCCCATCTGCATGAAGGGGCGCGCGGCGTCGGTCGGGGCGGTGCCCATCATCCGGGCGGCAAGGGCTTCCACCTGCCGGGCGTGGATCACTGCGGGGTCATCGCCGGAAGCGCCCACGATGGCGGTGCGGATCGGCTGCGCGGCGGAACGCTGCGCCATCGCCTCAAAGGCCGCGCTGCGGGCGACGGTCACATCCGCACCGGAGTTGATCTGGGAATCCGCCCAGGCGGCATCCAGGCCCGCGGTGGCGGCAATGGCGCGGATCGCTGCGCGGGTCTCAACGGTCGCCGCGTCGGGCGTGGTGGTGGCATTCTGGGGCAAAGCTGCACTCCTGATAAGGGCTTGGGGGTCTGCGGGAATGGCGACAAGCGAGGCTTCCACCAGTTCCCAGGCGGTGGCGGTTCGGACGCGCTGCCCGGTGGCATCGGACGAGTCCTGCCACTTGGTCACGCGATAGCCGATGCTGACTCCGGTCACGTCGCCGCGCTCGATTGCGGCAAGGGCTGCGGGGTCGCTGATGCGAAGGGTCGCCACGATCTGCCCGGCTTCAAACCGGACATTCTCCACGCGGCCCTTCACGTCGCTGATGCTGCCCTGCCGGTGACTGTCGAGAACCGGCAGGCGGGGCGCGAGAGTCACGGCGGCGGGGTCGATTGCGAGGCGTTCGACATAGCCCGCGCGCTTGACCGGCGCGCCAGTGGACAGAACCACGTCGACGGTGCCGTCATCGCGGTTCAGCGTGGCAGGCGCGATGGTCGCAGCCCGCGTTTCGATTTGGATCATGCGCCGTCCGTTTCCTCTTTCGGCTGGGGCGTGGCGGCGCGGTTGCAGGTTTCCCAAGGGGCGCGGTGCAGCGTCACCGGCTTGTCGGGGTCAACCGACAGCGCGCGGGACCAGCCCTTGCGCCATTGGGGTTTCGGTTTGACGGTCATTCGTCGCCAGCTTCCTTCTGCGGTTGGGGCGTGGCGGCGCTGTTGAAGTTGATGCCCAGCCGGGTTTCGCGTTCCCGGTCTGCGGCAATCTCGGCATCGAGGGTTTCCACGTCATAACCGCGTTCTGCGACGGCCTGACGGCGGGACATAAGCCCGGCTTCCAGCGCATCGCGGATCGCCGCAACATCCTTGGCCGGGTCGATCCACGGCATCGGCGGGGGATAGTGTTCGGCGGCAAGCCACAGCGGCGCGGCTGCCTCAAAATCAGCCGCGGGCAGATCGCCGCGCAGGATCAGGGCGGAAACCGTCCGTTCCCAGATCGGCGCGCAAAGCTGCGGAATGATGGTGCCGAATTGAATCTGTTCCAGCTTTTGCCGGAATGCGACCATGCCAGCGCGCAGGCTTCCATAGTTGGCTTCCCGAAGGTCGCCGCTGACCAGATGCGCCGGGACGCCCAAGCCTGCCGCAATGGCGCGGATTTGATGCGACACGAATTCGGCAGTTTGCTGCGCCTGTTGCGGGGTTGAAAAGCGAATATCGAAACCGGACGGCAGGCGCTGCAACACGCCCGGTTCAAGGCCACGGGTCAGCAGGCCGGATTCGTCGCTGGCGTCGAACGGTTCCCCGGTGCCGTTCTGGTCGACAAGGAAGCCCGCGAACATGGCGGCGGTTTTCACGCCCACCGCAAGCGCATCTTCCAATTGGTCGAGTTCCGACAGCCGCAGCAGGATCGGCGCGAGCCAAGAGACGCCGCGCACCTGCCCCGCCCCAAGGGGGTGCATAAGGTGCAGCATGTCATCGGCCGAAACGCGGATAGTGCCATAGGTCGAGGCGAACACATCGGTCGGGCGCGACCGCAGGACGTGATAGGCCACACGCTGCCCGGCCGCGTTGAATTCGATCCCCGCCACCACATAGCCGCCGCCGGGCAGATCGCGCGTGTCGGCCTCATCCACCATTTCGGCAGGCAGAAGCCGCAGCCGCAGCCCATTGGCGCGGGTTTCCATGTGCAGGAAGGCTTCCCCGTCGACGATCATCGCCCGGACAGCCGCAGCTTGCAGCCCGAACAGATCGGTGCGCCCCTCGGCATCCGCCCGCTTGGCCCATGTGCCGAAGGCCGCGCCGATGCTGGCACGGTTGCCCGCGTCGGGATGCTGCGAAGCCGGTTTGATGCCGAAGCCCACCAGCCCGGAAACCAGCGCGGAAACGCCGTTCGCAGCCCACGGGTTGTTCGCCATGAAATACCGCGCCCGGCTGCGGATCGGCGCAGAGGCTGCCAGCGTTTCCGGCCCGGTGCGACCGAAGGAAGGCGCAGCCGACCAGCGCCGCCCGCCCGCCGCGCCGTCAAAGCGCCGCGTCTGCACGGGTTCGGCCTTGCGCTTGAGAAGATCGAATAGTGTCATCAGCAAAGCCCCGCATTGATAAGACGGCGGATCGCACCCGCAGCGGGCACGGAAAAGCGCCATAGATAAGGCGCTGTGGGTGCGGAATCGCACCAGAAATGCAGCTTGCCGTTGCCCCGATAGTCGATGTTGAAATCAACTTCTGCGCCAGCGGCGACCGTGAAAAGCGCGTCCGGCATGTTTTCCAGCAACCAGAGGCACCAAGGATGCAGAATCGGACGCTCAATTCCGGCAGTTTGCGCCATCACCAGAAAATACGCGCTGAGCAATACGTGAGGCTCATAGACATGGGCTTTGCCGACCGTGGACGAAGGGGGCAACGGATACCGCTGGGTCAGATTGCGCAGCACCTTGTCGACGGCGGGAAGATCATCGGCCGAAAGATCGTCTGCGACCGCTACCAGGGCAGCAAACTCTTTGATGGTCTGAGGCACCGACTCATTCTCCTAATCGACTTTATAACTCTTACAGAGTTGACACGGCGATGTCAACCATGCCATACAGATACTGTCCAGATGTTACCGAGTCGGGCGGCGGGACAGCCTGCCGCCCGGTTCACCTTGGACAACGAATTGAAGTTCGCGCCGCCGTGGGGTGTCTCCTTCCCCTCGCATCCGGTGGCGGGAAGGCCGGGGCTTGCTACCCTCGGTCGGTGCGGCGCTGATGACCCTTCGGCAAGGTCGTCAGCGCCGCCACCATTTTATGAGACAGGCAAAAGGAACGCTGCCGATGAAACGTGATGCGAACTGGGCCAAGGACCACAAGCGATACTTGGTCGATCCCGACTTGATCGGCTGGCTATGGCCTTGGCACTATCACCAGATTCTTCGCTTGCTTGAGAAGCACGACTCCAAATGGGTAGAGAAGAACCGCCATCGCATCTTGCCTTACGTCCCGCTTGAAAAGCGCGAATGGCTGCACCCCGACGCGGCGGAATCGGAATTGCTGGTCTAAAATCACGTTTGATGTGGAAAGCACATCTGACGTGATTTTATCATTCAAAAACAATCATTTGACTCACTTGCGGGCCGATGTATGGTCGACTCGCCAACCCAAGGAGTCGACAGATGATCCACGTTGAACCAACCGGCCGCTATGCCGAAGATTGCAAGATCGGCGCGGCAACCTTCCATGAAGTCGTCAGATCGGCGGGCGACAACCCCATTCCGCTGACGCGCGCGATTCAATCCATGATCGACAAGGGGCGGGTCAGCGGAGTCGAAGTCGGTTTTCTTCACGCCCTTTCAGAAACCATTATCAGCGGCTCAGCCACGCGGACTTGATGACGGCAGGGCACAAGCCGGGTTATCTCGGCTTGTGCGTAAAGTCGAATCGCAGATCAGACCCGGAAATCCAAGACGGCTGCGGCAGTCTTTCGGCCGCGTCCGGGTCGATTGATTTCAGCCACATGAAAAATTCAAAGGCTGCATGTTCGGCAGAATAGTTTTCGGGAATATGCCGGGAAGCGCGAACCGCATAAACCACGGTTTCAATCCGCCCACCGACTGAAATCTTGTGCCGGTCCTTAGGGTCAAGGTCCAAACAGATATTGTGCGAGTCAAGCATGACCATCGTTTGAACGCACCACAGGAATTCTTCTTGTTTCGTCATTATCGCCACCCATTCTAGCAATTATTCTAGCAGCTTGGCGCTAGAAGAACCGGATGTAAGTCATAACAAGGCCAGCTATCGCAATGGCTGACCCTATCGCCCATTTCCATTCTACCTTTAGGAAGTCCATGATTGAATGCGCAACGCGCGAGGTCCAATGCCGCCGCTGCCAACCGCCAACAAAGAACACACCGCTATTCGGATCATTCTCGTATGGCTCAAATTTACCTTCCCACCAAGCCTTAAACCGCTCGCGCATTCCCATTACCTGTTCAACCAAGCCGAACGAACAACTTGCGGCTGTTTCTTCGGCGCTGCCTCACTCGATAGTTCTTCGGCCCGCCTGTCAAGGTTCACCCCGATCAACTGCCGCGCGGCCCATGCGTAGACGGTCGCGTCCAGGGTCTCGGCCCGCTTGCCCTTGATCCGCTCAAACCGGGCCTGGGGGACGCCGCGCACATAGCGCACCACGCGCCGTTCACTGGTCAGTTGCTCGAAAAAGATCGGCTCCAGGGCTTCCCCGAACCGGACGCCCGCGCCGCGCGCCAGCCGCGTGAAAAGCTGCGACTTCACTGCGTCCGAACCGACAAGCCATAGCAGTTGCCCCTTGGTGCCCGACTTCTGCAAGAATTGCCGCGAAAAGCCCGGAACACCCTTGATCGCCACCACGCGCCGCCCGTAGCGCGGGCGGGTGAAGCTGTTGACGATTTCCGTATGCCCGCCGTCCCCGCTGTCAATGCAGGCCGCATCAATGCGGATGGTGCCGCCGTTCGGGTGCTGCCACGTCTCGCGCAGCAGCGAGTCGAGGTCTTGCCAGACGGCTTCCCCGTCAATCGGTCCCCAGAGGACTCGATGATCGAGGGCGAACACGTCGCTGCGGCCGTGTCCCATCAGCACGACTTCCAGCCGGTCATCCTGACAGTCAACACCCGCAGTCAGGAACAGCACATCATCCGGCAAGGCATCGAGCCGGAAAGGTTCGCGGCGCTGGAACAGTTCGTGTTCGTCCAGATCGTCGCCTTCGGTGCGCCACGGTTCGCCAAGAACCAGGTTCGTGAAGGTCTGCAATGTCTCGGGCGATTTCTTCGCTTCCAGGAATTCGGCTGCCAGCTTGCCCCAGCGGGCATTGAAATGGGGCGAGATTAGCGCATTCACCTTGAACCCGGCATGGCCCTTTACCTCGGGCGCTGTTGCCCGCCAGCGCCCGGCCGCGACCATCGCGGGCTTGTGCCGTTCTTCCACGATGCAGCCGCTACTCGGGCAAACCCAATGCGCGGAATCAGGGTCGCCCTCGCGCCAATGAATATCGGCCCATTTGATTTCCGAATATTCGCCGCAGGATGGGCAAAGACATTCATAAATACGCTTGTCCGACTTGTCATAAAGCCGGGTTGCCGGGCCATGATCGAAAACAGGCGTCGAACCAGCAATGATCTTCCGATCCCGGAAAGTCATGGTGCGCATGGTCGCCAGTTCGATAGGGTCGCCTTCCTGCGAAACTTCAAACCCGTCGATTTCATCGAGGATCAGGATTTTCGCCGTGTGCCTTCGCAGGTTCCGCGGGCTTTTCGCTGCCAGGAATTTCAGGCTGCCGCCGGGAAATCGACGGTTCAACATGGTGCTGCGGCCGGTTTCGTCGGCTTCATCCGACAGAAGCCCGCGCAGGGCGGGCGAGGCGTCGAACAGGTGTTCGAGGTCAACCGCGTAGTCGCGGGCGTCATCGGCGGTCGGCTGAACGGCCAGGATCGGCGCGGGGCTGTTGGCAACGTGACTGGCGATGATGCCCGACAGAAGGGCAGTGTAGCCGATGCGCGCCGATTTCAGCACGGTCACGCGCTCAATGCCCGGATCGTCCAGCGCGTCGCAGATGCCCCGCTGATAGGCCCAGAGTTTCATCCTGCCCGGCAGGGCGGAAGCGGTCTGGGGCAGGAAGATGTTCCGCTCGATCCAATCGGCAAGCGCCATGTCGGCGGGCGGACGGAGGGCTTGCAACGCGCGGCGGCGGATCAGTTCAATTCCCATTGGCGAGTCCTTCCAGGGCGGCTTTGATCTCGGCGTCGATCTCAGCAACGTCATGCGCGGTCAGATGCGCCAGCTTCGATCCCACGCGCGACGGCACGGCCAGCATGGTCGACCGAACGTCGCGCAACACGTTCGCCCATTCCCGTTCCACCTCAGCAGCCCGGACCAGATCGCCGCGCGCCGCCGCATTGGCGAGTTCCAGCTTGTCGGCCTGTTCCCGCGCCAGCCGCAGTTTCTCCACCTTCAATTCGTCCGTCTGCGGCCCGGCCTTCACCGCGCCATCGCGCAGGCGGGCGAGGTAGCCCGCGAGGGATGCCCGAACGTCATAGCCACCCGGCGCGCCTTTCTTGCCCGGATTGCGGATCAAAACCCCGTCGCGGGCGAGGGTCCGAACGCGCGACGTGCCAATTCCCAGAAACTCGCCAAGCTGCGCCTCGGTCATGGTCGCCGGGATAGCCTCAGCGATTGTCATTTTATCGTTGGCGGGCTTCCGGCGGGTTCGGGCGGCTGGGGTAGCCGGAACAGCGGAAGGCCCCTCAGCGGCCCGCTCATAATGCGGGGCGGGATTGCTCGTTTCAGGCCCCAGAAGGTCGCTCAGATCAGTGTTATACTGTAACATTTCAGGGCCTCACGATCCGAAATTTTCTGCAAAGCGTTTTCTTTCGGGGGTCCGTGCCCCCGCGGGTGCCGCCCCTAGGGAAGAACCTATGATCGAACAGGGGCGATGATCGCTTTCAACCGATGATCGGCTAGGCTGCATCGCCGCTTCTGATTGATCTTGCTTCATCTTCTCAATCCATTCCTGAGCATCGCCACGCCGGACATTCGGACATCCCTAAAGGGATATGTCCGTGTCCGTCCGGGCAGGGTGGCGCTTTGCCGTGTCGGACATGCCGGACATGTCCGGGCTTTGTCCGTGTCCGTCCGAAACATCGAAGCCGTCGCGGATCGAATAGAAACCATCATGGCTTGTAACCCATCCATCCCGCGACAGGTCTTGCAGCGCCCGGTCAAAGGCTTTGCGGCGCGTGTCGGACTTGTCATTCGCGCAAACCGTGTCCGATGCCATGCAGGCGCGCTTCCAATCGTCCCGGCTGACAGGCTGCGCCATGCCTTCCAGGACTTTCAGCGCCGCAGCGGGTTGCGGGGCAAGGCGCTTCACCTTGGCCGGTGCCCCGCGCAGCGGATTGCAGCGCGGCAGGGTGATCGGTTCGCCGTCCTCATCCGTGCCGCCGTTCTCTGTGGCGATGGTGAAGGCAATGTCCCGGTCACAGGTGCCGTTCCGGTTCTTGGTCAGCCTGCCCCGGATGATCCCGGCTTCATCGTCGCGCTTCACATGCAAGGCCACGTCAAGCGCGCCGTTCAACAGGCTATGCCCGCGCGGGGTGCCGCCTTCGGACTTGGTGTCATGGTGGATCAACACCACAGCCGCGCCCCAGCGGGTCAACAGCCGCGAAACCGCGACCACGCGGCCCATAGCTTCGGCGCTGTTTTCTTCCAGGCCGGGGAAGGCCATTGCCAGCGTGTCGATGAAGATCAGGGCGGGGCGTTCCGCCTTCACCACTTCCACCAGCGCCAGAAGATCAGGGGCGCGGTCCTTGGGGTTGGCAGTCAGAAGCTGCGAGACGCCTTCCACCAGCCGAAAGGCTTGCGCGCTGCCATGAGCCTGTTTCAGTGCCTTCACGCGCCCGCGCATCCCGTGGGAGTCTTCGGCCGCGACATAGAACACGCCGCCCGCCTTGGTGCGCATCTGGAAGGCTTCCTGCCCTTGCGCCACCATGTAGCCAAGGAACGGGGCAATGAGAGATTTACCCGCGCCGGGCGCGCCGAAAATACACGCCACGTCACCCGGCGCGAATAGCCCTTTAATCAGATAGCCGCGGGATGGTGCGCTTTCGCAGTCATCCGGGGTTAGAAAAGTCAGGGTCGACGGTTTCGGTTTTTCCGGTTCAGAAAGTGCAGGCAGATCGTCAAAATCAGATTCAGAAAAGTAAGAAGGCCGCTCATACCCGTAACCCTTGGCGATTTCAAAAAGCGTCCCGATGCCGACTCCGCTGCGCCGGAAGGATTTCCATTTCTGGCGTTGGTCGCGCTCATCGAATTTGAGGGACTGCCGCGACCAATGCGACCACAGATCAAAGCCTTCATCGCTGCCCGTGAATTCAGCATTAAGCGCCATGCCGATTTTAAGCCATAGGGCGCGGTCATCGGCATCGATGATACAGTCGAGGGCGCGCCGCACTTCGGCCCGATCTGCCGGTTCCCGGAACAGGTCCGAAAGATCGGTGGTCGACTTCACCGGCTTGGGTTGCGGCCCGATCGAGGCAACGCCTGACAAGCGGTCAAGCGGCTGCCCTTCCACAAGGACGGACTCCACCGGACGGCCCTTCACCGCACCGAAGTAATAGGATTGCGACGGGGTAAAGGACTCAGTTGCAAGGATGCCCCCCAGCGCGCCATTCAAGCGGGCGCAAAGGGCTTCCCGTTCGGCCGGTGCCACAGGCTGCACCAGAGGCGCAAGAACGCGCCACCGGGGAGCTTCTGCGGTGTGGCTGGGGGTGGTGTAGATCAGCGCGGCAATGCCCGCCTGGTGCAGCCGTTCGGCGGCTTCCTGCGGCGATACCGCACCCGCGTCATAATCGCCTTCCACTCCCGACACCCGCAACAGGTTGGCATCGTGGCGCAGGCTGTTGTGAATGGTTCGCACGTTCCCGAAGGTCGCCAGCTTGACCAGGGGCAAGGCTGCCTTGTCGCGCGCGGCGGTTCTGGTCAGCCGGTCTTGAAGCTGGCGAAGGGTCAGGTGATTCGGCTCGATCCGCTGCGCCTTCACATCCGCGAACATCGAAACGGCGAGAGGTAAATCGCAGCCGGAATTATCCGCCATCGCGCGGTTAATATCGCCTGCCCATAAGTCTCCATGCGTCTCAGTGCATCTCAGAAGGTCACTCAGATCGGTTGCGCTGGCACTAAAAGCGGCTTGATTATCGGCTGCGCCGATGGTAATTTCATGGTGTTCCAACTCAGGTTCCTTCTCATTGAAAGCCCCGCCAGTTTTGCCGCTGCGGGGCTTTCTTCATGCCTGCATTTTACAGGTCCGGTTATATTCAGGGAAGCGGAATCCGAATTTCACACAAAATGAGAAAGGCCGCGCTTTTATCGCGCGGCCCCTTGAAACTTCTTCTGTGACGTGTCCCTAGCTGCCCAGCAGGTCAGTTAAGTCAGTGGATGACTTTTTTAGCCCTGTCGCTTCAAAACCGTCCAGTTGATCGCTCCACCATTGCATGAGTCTGCGTCGCTCTTCCAAACGCATCCCGCGATAGTATGCGGCTCGAACCGCGTTCTTGGATGAATGGGCAAGCGCCTTTTCAATCGCGTCGGCCGACCACTGTTCAGACTCATTGGCGATGGTCGAGAATGTCGACCGGAAGCCGTGAACCGTGGCCTTGGTGTGCATCCCCAAGCGATAGACCAAATAGAGCATCCGGTTTTCGGAAATGGGCTTGCCCGGCTTGTCACCCGGCACGATCAGGTCGCTTCCGTCCGACAGGGCGCGCAACTGTTTCAGGATGCCCAGCGCCTGCTTTGACAGGGGAATGACGTGATCGGCCCCCATCTTCATACGTTCGCCGGGGATGCGCCACAGATCGCCATCAATCTCGCCCCATCGGCCGAACCGGACTTCATTGGTCCGGGTCGCGGTATGAATGACAAGTTGCAAGGCAAGGCGGGTCTGCGGTTCGCAGTCGGCTTTCGCCAAGGCGTTCAGAAACGCGGGCAGTTCCGTAGCCGTGAGGGCTGACATATGCTTGACGCGCGGGGTTGGACGTAACGCGCCCCGTAGATCGGCGGCAGGGTCGCGCTTGCAGAAGCCGCAGGCGATACCGTAGCGGAAGATCGCCCCGAGGGTCTGGTGGATGCGGGATGCAACGTCCTGCGCACCCCGATCTTCCACGGCCCGGATGACCTTCAACAGGTCGGGCGCTTCAATGCTGGCAATGTCCATCTTGCCGATGGCAGGAAACACGTCGCGCCGGAACCGCGCTGCGATACGCTCATGGTGCTTTGGGGACCACGCCGCCCGCTGCGCCTCTAGCCACTCGTTCGCAACCTTCTGAAACGGGTTTTGGATGGTCAGGGCATCGCCCTTCAAAGGTTCCCGCCCTTCGACCAAGCCGCGCTTCAACTCGTCGCGCATGGCCCGCGCCGTTGCGAGGGAAACACGGGGATACTGACCAAGCGTTGCCGTCTGCCGTTTGCCTTGGTGGCTGTAGTCGACTCTCCAAGTTTTCGTGCCGGTCGGGGCGAGGTAGAGATACAAGCCCAAGCCATCTGCCAGCTTCTTGGGCTTGGAGTCGGGCTTGGCGTTTCGGCAGGCAACATCGGTAAGCGACACGGTATCCCCCTGACGGTATGTCCCCGATTTCCGATACCGTCACTTTTACCGTCACGGACTGGGATGCATGGAGACGCATGGAGACACACCGATACCATGAAGATTGATTTCACTCAATTTTCCGGCGCGAAGATGGTCTGTAGGGGAGAAGTGGTGCCCAGAGCCGGAATCGAACCAGCGACACGCGGATTTTCAATCCGCTGCTCTACCAACTGAGCTATCTGGGCACCGTGTCGAAAGGCGCTGCCTCTCGGGTGGGCGGGTGATACGTCAGGTGCGCGGGGCTGTCCAGAGGGGGGCGAAACTTTTTTGGCTCGCCAGTGTCTTGTCATAGTGTCTGGCCGGCAGTCACCCGTCTCTGTTTATCAGTCTGTCGCAGCCGCCTCTGCGCCACTTCCGGATCTGCCCCGATCTCCATGCCCTGGGGCCGCCGGGCGCAGTCCTTCCGGACGGCAGAAGCCTTCTCACTGGACCGGCGGCGGGGGCTCGGGCTCGCCGCCGTCCTCATCCTCGTCCTCGGTCACGGGAATCGCATAGCCGCCGGTCAGCCAGCGGCCAAGGTCGATGTCCGCGCAGCGGCGCGAGCAGAAGGGGCGGTATTTCGGGTCGGCCTCCTTGCCGCAGATGGGGCAGGTCATGCGCGCGGCCCCAGCAGATCGGCCAGGGGCAGGCGGTCGCGCTTGCGCGTGATCTCGTAAAGGCCCAGCGTGGTCCAGCCGGCAAGGTTGGTCTCGGCCCCCTCGGCCCTGAAGGCGGCGCGCAGGACCTGCTCCAGCGTGGCGCGATCCTTCTTCGGCATCGGTGCGAAATCGACCACCACCTGGCCGCCCAGACCCCGCAGCCGCAGCTGGCGCGGCAGGTCGCGGGCGGCGGCGATATTCGCCTTCAGGCTCGCGGCGGGCGAGGTGTCGGGGCCGGTGTTCACATCCACCGCGACCAGCGCCCGCGTCGGCTCGACCATCATGTGGCCGCCGCCGGGCAGCGCCACGCGTGGCGACAGCAGCGCCTGCACCAGATCGGCAACGCCGTGGTCGGCGAATCCCTTCTCGACCACCTCGTCGGGCGCAGGGTCCGCCCAGTCTCGCCAGGCGGATTCATGCGCGCCGGGGCCATCGACCAGCAGCTCCGGCCCGCCGTCCAGATCGGTCAGAACCGCCTCGGCCAGATCGCGGGTGGCGCGAATGTCATCGGCGACCTCTTCCGGCTCGGCGAATGCCGCGGCAGAGCGGATGATCAGGCCCAGGGCGGGATCGGCCCCCGCCATCCCGGCGGTGGCCAGCGCCTCCATCTCGTCGCGCAGGTCATCCTCGCGGATGCGGCGCGAGATGTTCAGGCCCGGTGCGCCGGGGGTCAGGATGGCATGGCGGCTGCGGAACAGCAGACGCGCGGTGACGGGCAGCGCCTTTCCGGCCTCGGCCGGGCCGGTCACCTGCACCAGCAGACGCTGGCCGGGTGCGATGCCGGAAATCTGGCGCAAAAAGCCCGACTGCCCGCCGGGCAGTTTCACGAACAGCCCCCCTTGCCCCTTGACCGGGCGGTCGGCCACGGCGCGAAAGATCGCGCCGGGCAGGATCGCATCGTCATCGGGGTCGATCAGGACATCTTCCAGTTGCCCGTCCACGATCAGCGCGGCGGCCTCGCGCCCGTTGATCGTGTCCAGTGCGACGACGCGGCCTTTCATGGCTGTCTCCATAAGGCAAGGCCGGCGGCGGCCAGAAGCTGGGCGGTTTCCGCCAGCGGCAGGCCGACGATGCCGGTAAAGCTGCCGGAAATCCACGGGATAAAGGCGCCCGCCGCACCCTGGATGGCATAGCCGCCCGCCTTGCCCTGCCAGTCCCCGCTTGCGAGGTAAAAGTTCAACTCGGCATCCGACAGCCGCTTCATCCTGACCGCGCTGACCGAACAGCGGGTCCACAAACGGTCGCCCCGGCGCACGGCAACGGCGGTGATCACCTGATGCCGCCGCCCGCCCAGTGCGGCCAGGAACTCTGCCGCCTCGCCCGCATCGCGGGGCTTGCCCAGGATGCGGCGGCCAAGGGCGACGGTCGTATCGGCGCACAGCACCACGTCATCCGCCCCGGCCTGCACCGCGGCCGCCTTTTCGCGCGCCAGCCGTTCGCAATAGGGACGCGGCAGTTCGCCCTTGCGGGGATCCTCGTCGATATCGGGGGGCAGGATCGCGTCGGGGGTCAGCCCAATCTGTGCCAGCAGCTCGCGCCGTCGGGGCGAGCCGGAGCCGAGGATCAGCCGCATGGGAAACGCTTACTTGAAGCGATAGTTGATGCGACCCTTCGACAGGTCGTAGGGGGTCATTTCCACCTGCACCTTGTCGCCTGCCAGAACACGGATGCGGTTCTTGCGCATCTTGCCTGCCATCGTCGCGATCAGTTCATGGCCATTGTCGAGTTCGACCTTGAATGTCGCATTGGGCAGGAGTTCCTTCACGACACCGGGGAATTCGAGAATGTCTTCCTTGGCCATGGTCTCTCCAATGGGGTAAGGCCCGCGTTTTCGGGCGGGCTTGGCGGACAGATGCGCCCGAAGCGCCGGATTTGCAAGGGGGAAATTGCCCGGACCGGCGAAGTCTCCGACTTTTGCGCCTGCACCGGACACACCCGACCGGCGCCATTTCACCTTGCAAGGCGGGGCTTCCCTCGAAAACCGCCGTTCCTTCATCTTGGCGAAAATACCCTGCGGGGTGGTCCGGAGGGGTGCAAAACCCCTCCGGGGGCCGGGCAAGGGCGCGGCGACCGCCGCGTTGGCGCGATCCGTTCGGCGGGGGTCTATCCGCGCCCGACAAACGGCATGTCGCGGGCCATGATGGTCAGAAAGGGAATGTTCGCCCCGGACGGCAGACTGGCCATATGCAGGACGGCATCGGCCACCAGGGCGACATCCATCACCGGCTCCACCCGCACACTGCCGTCGGCCTGTGCGGTGCCGGTGGCAAAGCGCGCGGTCATCTCGGTTTCGGCATTGCCGATGTCGATCTGGCCGCAGGCGATGTCGAACCGCCGCCCATCCAGCGCCAGCGTGCGGGTGAGCCCCGTCACCGCGTGTTTCGACATTGTATAGGGGGCCGATCCGGGCCGCGGCGCATGGGCCGAGATGGAGCCGTTGTTGATGATCCGCCCGCCTTGCGGCACCTGCCGCCGCATCAGGCCAAAGGCCGCGCGGGCGCAAAGGAACATGCCGGTGATATTGGTGGCCGACAGGTCCAGCCAGTCCTGAACTGGAATTTCGTCGATGGGCGCGGCGGCCACCGACCGACCGGCATTGTTGAACAGCACGTCCAGCCGCCCGAACGTCTCTGCCACCCGCGCGAATCCCGCCTCGACCGAGGCGGGGTCGGACACATCCATCGGCAGTATCAGCGCGGCGGGATGGCGCTCTGCGGCCTCGACCAGGGCGGCCTCGCGCCGCCCGGTCAACGCCACGCGCCAGCCCGCATCCAGAAACCGCCGCGCCGTGGCCCGGCCTATGCCGGACCCCGCGCCGGTGATCAGGATCGTCTTGCCGTCCATGCGCTTGCCTCCGCCTGCGATTGCCGGGGCAAGGCTGGCGCGGATGCGCGCCGGAGGCAAGCCAGGTTCAGCGGACCGCGCCGATCCCGGCGCCGATGATCGCGCCGGCCACCGGCTCGCCCGCGATGGCCTGGCCTGCGACCGCGCCGCCGGCGGCGCCGGTGGCCATGCGCATCCCGCGGGTCTGCCCGCAGGCGGAAAGCGTGATGGCCGCGACAAGGATCAGCGGCATCAGGCGAAAGCTGGAACGGGTCATCATATCCTCCTGAAGCGGGTGGGAAATCATTGTCCAACGCCGGGGGCGGGGTTCGGGTTCCCGGCCGCCTCGTCGCGCAGGTATTGCATGATGCGGACCAGCCGCGCATCGCGGTCGGCGGCGATCTCGGCCACCGGGCGGGGGTCGGCCTCGGCCATGCCGCGAACCAGCGTGCGGCCCGTCGCCTCGTCCAGCCGGGGCGCGCCCAGCGTCGTCCACCACCGCTCGAACTCCGGCCCGAGGGCGGTCAGGAACCGTTCCATCCCCCCGTCACCGCCCGAGACGTGAAAGACCGCCGACGGCCCGAGAATCGTCCAGCGCGGGGCAAGGCCCTGGGTCACTGCCCGTTCGATGTCGCCCAGCGAGGCCACGCCCTCGGCCGCAAGGAACACCGCCTCGCGCCACAGCGCGGCCTGAAGCCGGTTGACCAGATGCCCCGGCATGGCGCGGTTCATCCGCAGCACTGTCTTTCCCATCGCCTGGAACACCCCGGCGGCGCGGTCCATCACCGCGGGGGGCGTCGCGGTCCCCCCGCAAAGCTCTACCACCGGCATCAGATGCGAAGGGTTGCAGGGATGCGCGATCACCAGCCGTCCCGGATGCGCCAGCCCCGCCGCCATGTCGTCCGGCGACAGGCCCGAGGAGGAGGAGGCGATGATGGTATCCGCGCCGATCAGCGGCTCGATCTCTGCCAGCGCCTGCTGTTTCAGGCCAAGTTTCTCGGGCAGGCTTTCCTGCACCCAGTCGGGCGCGGGGCCGACCGCGGCGGCAGCCGCCACCACCGGCGGGGGGCTGTCGGTCGCGACCCTCAGCCCCAGTGCCCGCATGTCCGGCACCGCGCGCGAGAACAGCGCGGCCAGCCGCGCGGGGGCCTGCGGATCGGGGTCGATCACCGTGACCTCATGGCCCGCCGCCGCAAAGACCAGCGCCCAACCGCCGCCGATCAGCCCGCTGCCCAGAATCCAGACGCGCATGTCCCGTCCCCCGTTCGCCGTTGGTCCCGGCATAGGCCGCGCGGCCGGGCAAGGCAACCGCAAGACCGCGCCTGCGGCGGCAGGTCGCCTCAGCCCTTTTTCCGACGCTTTCGCGCATGGCACAAACCGGCCGGACGTGCCAAGACTGCCGCAGAACCCCCAACCGGACGGAGAGCCGCATGACCCGCCAGACCATCGAACGCTATTACGCCGCCTTCAATGCAGGCGACGCGCAAGGGATGCTCGACTGCGTGACCGACGATGTGGAGCATCGCGTGAACGAGGGCGATGTGCGTCTGGGCAAGGCGAAATTCGCCGAATTCTGCAGCCATATGGGCGTCAGCTATCGCGAACAGCTGAAGGACATGGTGATCTTCGCCAACGAGGAGGCGACCCGTGGCGCGGCCGAATTCGTGGTGCATGGCGAATATCTGCAAACCGACCCCGGCCTGCCCGAGGCAAGGGGCCAGACCTACATCCTGCCCGCCGGGGCCTTCTTCGACCTGAAGGGCGGCAAGATCGCGCGGGTGACGACCTTCTACAACCTGAACGACTGGGTGCGGCAGGTTTCGGCCTGATGGAGGTTCGCGCCCTGACCGGCCCCGCGCTGGAGGCGGCGCTGGACGACGTGGCCCGGCTGCGCATCGCGGTGTTCCGCGACTGGCCCTATCTCTATGACGGGGACCCGGCTTACGAAAGGGACTACCTTTCCGCCTATCGCGACAGCCCCGGCGCCATCGTCGTCGGCGCCTTTGACGGCCCGCGGCTGGTGGGCGCGGCGACGGGCACGCCGATGGCTGATCACGCGGCCGAATTCGCCGCGCCCTTCGCCGGGGTGGAGGTGCCGATGGCCGACATCTTCTATTGTGCGGAATCGGTGCTGTTGCCCGATTATCGGGGCAGGGGGCTGGGCCACGCCTTCTTTGACGCGCGCGAGGATCATGCCCGGTCGCTGGGGGCGACGCATTCGGCCTTTTGTTCCGTCCTGCGCCCAGCCGATCACCCGATGCGGCCCCGGCACGCGCGGACGAACGACGCCTTCTGGCGCAAGCGCGGTTATGCGCCGCTGCCGGGCGTGGTGGCAGAATTCCGCTGGAAGGATCTGGGACAGGCGGAAGAAACCGCGAAACCGCTTCAGTTCTGGATGCGGCAGCTTTGAACGCCTCGACGCCGGCGAGATGCTGGACTGCCGCGATGCCGCGGCTATGGTGGCGCGGAACCTCGGAGGGAACCGATGACCCGTCTTGCCGCCTTTGCCAACCCCGGCCGCTTCTGGCGGGGCAACCTGCACACGCATTCCAACCGTTCCGACGGGATCCTGACGCCCGAGGAGGTCTGCCGCCGCTATCGGGCCGAGGGGTATGATTTCCTTGCCCTGACCGACCATTTCGTCGGACTGTTCAAATATCCGATCACCGATACGACCGGCTTTCGGACCGAGGGGTTCACCACGATCCTGGGGGCCGAACTGCATTCCGGCGCGCAGGAAAATGGCGAGTTGTGGCACATTCTGGCCGTGGGTCTGCCCGCCGGTTTCGCCCCGCCCGACGCCCCGCATTTCAACGTGGTGCCGGGAATGGAGAGCGGGCCCGAGATCGCGGCGCGGGCGGTCGCGGCGGGGGCCTTCGTCGCCATCGCCCATCCGCAATGGTCGGGGCTGACGCTGGCCGATGCCCGGTCGATCGCGGCCGCCCATGCGGTCGAGATCTACAACCACGGCTGCGCCATGGGCTGCGACCGCGCAGATGGCGCGACGGTGGCCGATGCGCTGTTGTCCGAGGGGCGGCGGCTGACGCTGATCGCCACCGACGACGCGCATTTCCACGAGCCCGACCATTTTGGCGGCTGGGTCATGGTCAAGGCCGAACGGAATGAACCCGATGCGCTGGTGCAGGCGCTGAAGGACGGGGCCTTCTATGCGACGCAAGGCCCCGAACTGCGCGACGTGCGGGTCGAAGGGCGGAAGATCGTCGTCGAATGTTCCGCCGCACGGGCGGTGGTGTTCCTGGGCGCGCCGATGAATGCGACCAGCGTTCAGGGCCTGTCGCTGACGCGGGCGGAGATCCCGCTGAACCGGTTCGAGGGATCGCCTTTCGTCCGCGTCTCGGTCATCGACGCGGCGGGAAGGCGGGCCTGGTCGAACCCGGTCTGGCTGAACTGACCGGCCGGGACTGACGGGCTGGGACTAACCAGATCGCGCGCGCGTGCCGCGCGCAAGCCTTGTCTCTCGCCTTCGCGCTGCCGCACGAAGGCGAGGGGTGCCTTCGGCGAGAGTATTTAGAAAAGGGAAAGCCCGCCTGCCGTATGAGGTATCGGCCCGCTGTTCAGCCGGGGAGAAGCTGCGGTTTTCGCCTCAGTTCGCGGCCAGTGCGGCAGCGCAGCCGGTCAGGGCGGCGAAGTCGTCCTCGACCACATGGACGGCGAAATCCTCCATGAAGCCGGCGAAGCGGCCCTTGTCGCGGAAGGCGGCGGCGAACCCCATCGTCTCCATCGCCGGCAGCATGGCGCGCGCCACGCCGCCGATCAGGAAGACGCCGCCGAAGGGCAGGTGGGTCAGGGCCAGGTTGCCGACCGTCGCCCCCAGCAGCCGGGCGAAAAGCGCGCCGGTGGCGAGGGCTGTGGCATCGCCGGCGGCAATGGCGGCGGGGATGTCGGCGGCGGGAAGGTCGGCCGGTCTGCCCGCCTCGGTCGCGGCAAAGGCGTAGAGCCGTTCGAGGCCGCGGCCCGACAGCACATCCTCGACCCCCGGAAAGCCGTGGGCGCGTTCGACGAAATGCGCCAGCCGCAGGTCTGCCGCAGTTCGGACCGGCATGTTGACATGGCCGCATTCCGACGGCGGCACGATCCGATGGCCGGGGGTGTCATGGACGGGGGCGGCGTTGAATCCGGTGCCGACGCCGACGACCAGCATCGTGCCGCCCGCCGCCTGCGGGCCGGGCACCAGCGGGCGCAGGTTTTCCGGCGCGATATGGCCGAGCGCGTGCCCCTGCGCCTGAAGATCGTTCAGGATGGCGACGCGGCGCGCCCCGGTCGCGCGGGTCAGCTGCCCGCCGTCGATCACCCAGGACAGGTTCGTCATCTCGGCCACACCGTCGCGGACCGGGCCTGCGGCGGCCACGCAGGCGCCGTCGACCGCCGCAATGCCGCTGTCGGCCAGATAGCGGGCCAGGATCGGCTCCAGCCCCGCAAACTCGGCGTTGCGGAATTTCGCAAGGCTGTCCGGGCGGAGCTGTGTCCCCTCGGCCAGCGCCACGCGCGTGTTGGTGCCGCCGATATCGGCCACGAGGGAAAGGGGCTGGGTCATATGCTCACCTGCTTGCGGATCGCCTGCGCCAGCGCGTGATACGAGGCTTTGGGAAGGCGTTGCAAGGTTTGGAAATCGACATGGACAAGGCCGAAGCGTTTTTCATACCCCTCGGCCCATTCGTAATTGTCCAGAAGCGACCAGTAGAAGAACCCGCGCACATTGGCCCCCGCGGCGATGGCCGCCTGCGCGGCGGCAAGGTGGCCGGCGACAAAGGCGATGCGGGCGGCATCTTCGACCACGCCGTTTCGCGGATGGTCGTCGTTCGCCATGCCGTTTTCGGTGACGAGGATCGGCAGGTCGCCCACATGGTCCCGCGCCAGCCGGGTCAGGAATCCGGTCAGGCCGGCGGGATAGATTTCCCACCTCATCGCGGTTTTCGGCAGCGGACCGGGCACGTCGCGCAGATGCGGCCAGGGGCTGGACGGGTCATGCGCGATCAGATGGCGGGTGTAGTAATTTACCCCCAGCCAGTCGATGGGGCGCGAGATCAGCGCCATGTCCCCCTGCCATCCGTCTGGCATATGCGGGGCCAGCCCCTCCATCGCCTCGGCCGGATAGGTGCCGCCGGTCAGCGCCTGAATGAACCAGCGGTTGAAGATCGCATCCTGACGGGCGGCGGCGGCGATGTCCTGCGGCGTATCGCTGGCCGGGGCGGCATGGTCGAAGTTCAGCACGATCCCCAGATTGCCCTGCCCCATGCCGCGCAGCCGGTCCAGCGCGCGGCCATGCGCCAGCAGGACATGATGCATCGCCCGCGCCGCCGCGCGGATGTCGCGCAGGCCCGGCGCATGGGAGCCGATGAAATGCGACAGCCACGCCACGCACCACGGCTCGTTTATCGTGGCGGTCGTCTTTATGCGGTCGCCCAGGCGGGCGATGACGGCCTGGGCGTAATCGGCGAACCAGTCGGCCACATCGCGGTTGCGCCAGCCGCCAAGATCGGCCAGCGCGGCTGGCATGTCCCAGTGATAAAGCGTCAGGAAGGGCGCAAGGCCGCGTTCCAGCATTCCGTCCACCAGACGGTCGTAGAAGTCGAGTCCCTGAGGGTTCACCCTCCGCCCGTCCGGCATGACACGCGCCCAGCTGGTGGAAAAGCGATAGGCGTCGAACCCCGCATCGCGCATCAGGTCCAGATCCTGCGGCCAAAGGTGATAGTGGTCGCAAGCGGTCGCCCCATCCTCGGCCCGCACGACATTGCCGGGGGTGGCGGCGAATGTGTCCCAATGCGAGGGGCCGGCCCCGCCGAACCGCGCGCCCTCGATCTGATAGGCGGCGGTCGCCGCGCCGAACAGGAACCCTTCGGGGAAATCGGCGCGCGTCAGCATGGGCGCACCGGGCCGGTGGACTGGCCGATGATCAGCTCTGCCTCCAGCAGCCGCGTCGCCGGGCCGCGGCCGGGGTCCGCGATCAGGCGCAGCAGCATGTCGGCCGCCAGCCGCCCGTGTTCGCGGACCGAGGATCGGGTGGCGGTGAACAGCGCCTCGCTCTCGCCGTTCTTCAGGTAGCCCAGGTCGTCGTCATGCACGATGACCGAGACGTCGCGCCCCAGCTTCAGCCCGCGCCCCTCGATCGCGCGGCGCACCCCCATGCCCGAGATGATCGAGGCGACGAGGAAGGCGGTCGGCGGTTCGCTCAGCGCCAGCATCCGGTCGGCGGCGCGGAACCCGGCCAGTTCGGTCATTTCTTCGGCCGACATCAGCGCGGGGTCGGGCAACAGGCCGCGCGCCGCCATCGCCCCGGTGAAACCGGCGCGGCGGCGCAGGGCGAAATCCATGAATTCCAGCCCGTTGACCAGCGCGATGCGGCGATGGCCGAGATCCAGCAGAAAGTCGGTCGCGCGGGCAAAGGCGCGGCGGTTGTTCACATCGACCCAAGTGTAGGGCAGGGCGGCCGCGCTGGCCCGCCCATGGACGACGAAAGGCAGGCCGATCTGCGTCAGCAGCGCGATGCGCGGATCGTCGGCGGCCGGGCCATGCAGGATCACCCCGTCGACATTGCCCTTTGACTTCAGCTCGCGATAGGTGCGGGCCTCGTCCGCGTCGGGCACCACCGACAGCAGCATGTCATAGCCGTTGCGCGAATAGACCTCGCCCGCGCCGGCGATGAAATCGGCAAAGACCGGGTTGACGATCTCGTGCCGCGACAAAAGCGGGATGACATGGCCGATCGCCATCGCCCGCCCGGTGGCCAGCCGGATCGCGCGGGTGTTCGGGCGATAGTCGTGGCGCCGGGCCGCGGCCAGAACCCGGTCGCGGGTGGTCTCGTTCACCTCGGGATAGCCGTTCAGCGCGCGGCTGACGGTGGTGGGCGACAGGCCCAGGTGATGCGCCAGTTCCTTCAGATTCATCGGCGCGGGGTTCCCAAAGCGTTTTCAATCCTTGGGAACCATAGTCCTGCGCCGCGCCGCGGTCAAACCGCCATCTGTGCTGCAATGCCGTTGCTGCACCTGCGAAATCGACGTATTCCACGGGGCGGGATTGACTTGGAGGTGGGTATCGGAAAGGTTGAAGTCCTCAAAGCGGTTTGAAAACGATTCTTTCCGCTGTTCATCGCCTGCCAGCCGGCAGGGTATTCGGGAGGGGATACTGGGATGAAGTCGGGGATGAAAGCCGGTTTTCTGGCGGGGGCCGCGGTCTTTGCCCTGTGCGGCGGGGGCTTTGCGCAGGATCTGAAATTCGCGCCGGGGCAGGATGCGAAATTCAACTGGAAAAGCTATGACGACTTCAAGGCCGCGCATGACCTGAAAGGCCAGACCCTGAAGATCGACGCCCCGTGGAGCGCCAGGGACAAGGAGCTTTTTGAAAGCGTCCTGGCCTATTTCGAGGCCGCGACCGGCGCCGATGTGCAATATGCCGGCGGCGACGGGTTCGAGCAGCGGATCATGATCGACGTCGAGGCCGGGTCGCCCCCCGACATCGCGGTCGTGCCGCAGCCGGGCCTTGCCGCCGATCTGGCGAAACGCGGCAAGCTGACCGCTCTGCCCCCCGAAACCGCCGACTGGGTGCGCGAGAATTATGCCGCCGGGCAGTCCTGGGTCGACCTGACCACCACGCCGGGGCCGGATGGCAAACCTGCGGTCTATGGGTTCTTCTACAAGGTCGATCTGAAATCGCTGGTCTGGTATGTGCCCGAGAATTTCGAGGATGCGGGCTATGAAATCCCCCAGACGATGGAGGATCTCAAGGCGCTGACCGAAAAGATCGTGGCCGATGGCGGCACGCCCTGGTGCATCGGGCTGGGGTCCGGCCCCGCGACGGGCTGGCCCGCGACCGACTGGGTCGAGGACATGATGCTGCGCAACAACACGCCCGCCGACTATGACGCCTGGGTGAAGAACGACCTGAAGTTCGACGATCCCAAGGTGCTGGCCGCCATTGACGATTTCGGCTGGTTCGCCAAGAACGACAAGTTCGTGCAGGGCGGGGCAGGCTCGGTCGGATCGACCGATTTCCGCGACAGCCCCAAGGGCCTGTTCACCTCGCCCCCCGGTTGCTACATGCACCGGCAGGCGTCGTTCATCCCGTCGTTCTTCCCCGAGGGCACGGTGATCGGGCAGGATGTCGATTTCTTCTATTTCCCGGCCTATGCGGGCAAGGATCTGGGCAAGCCCGTGCTGGGCGCGGGCACCGAATTCGTCATCACCCACGACACCCCCGCCGCGCGGGCCTTCATGGAATTCCTCAAGACCCCCATCGCGCATGAGGTCTGGATGGCGCAGACTGGCTTTCTGACCCCCTACAAGGCGGTGAATGCCGAAGTGTTCGGCGACCCGACCTTGCGCAAGATGAACGACATCCTGATGGGGGCCGACACCTTCCGCTTTGACGGGTCGGACCTGATGCCCGGCGCGGTCGGGGCGGGGGCCTTCTGGACCGGCATGGTCGATTATGTCGGCGGCAAGGATGCGAAATCCGTTGCGGAGGCTATCCAGAAGACTTGGGACACGCTTAAGTAGAAGCGCGACCTGGGGGGAAGGGATGCAGCAACTCGTCATGGCCTGTGGGACCATCGTCGTCGGCGTGTTCGCCTGCGTCGCCTGGTATTGGCTGTCGAATCTGGCACTCGACACGATCTGGCCGCCGCGCGGGCCGCGGGCGGGTGCCAACATCCTGCGGGCGGGGGCGGTCAGGCCGTGGCTGTTCCTGTTTCCGGCGCTGGCGCTGATGGGGGTCTATCTGGTCTATCCGTTCTTCGTTTCGGTCTGGCTGTCGTTCCGCAATGCCGACGGCAGCGCCTTTGTCGGGGCCGACAACTATGTCTGGCTGGCGGGCGATGGAAAGTTTCGCGAATCCTTTCGCAACAACATCCTTTGGCTGTTGATCGTGCCCGCCGCCGCGACCTTTTTCGGGCTGGTGGCGGCGGCGCTGACCGACCGCATCCGCTGGGGCAATATCGCCAAGGCGCTGATCTTCATGCCGATGGCGATTTCCTTTGTCGGCGCCTCGGTCATCTGGAAATTCGTCTATGACTACCGGGGCGAGGGGCAGACCCAGATCGGCCTTCTGAACGCCGTGGTCGAGGGGGTGGGCGGCACCCCGCAGACCTGGCTGACGGTGCCGTTCTGGAACTCGGTCCTGCTGATGGTGGTGCTGGTCTGGATCCAGACCGGGTTCGCCATGGTCATCCTGTCCGCCGCCCTGCGCGGCATCCCCGAGGAAACGGTCGAGGCTGCGGTGCTGGACGGCGCCTCGCCCTTGCAGATCTTCTGGAAGATCAAGGTGCCGCAGATCTGGGGCACCATCGCCGTGGTCTGGACCACGATCACCATCACCGTGCTGAAAGTGTTCGACATCGTGCTGGCCATGACCAACGGGCAATGGGGCACGCAGGTGCTGGCCAACCTGATGTTCGACTGGATGTTCCGGGGCAATGACACGGGCCGCGCCTCGGCGATCGCGCTGGTCATCATGGCGATGGTGACGCCGATCATGCTGTGGAACATCCGCAATGCGCGGGCGGAGATGAAAAGATGACCGTTGCAGGCCGCCGTTCGCCGCTGATCTGGGCCGTGCATCTGTCGGTGGTGGCGCTGGTGCTGCTGTGGACCATCCCGACCTTCGGGCTGCTGGTTTCGTCCTTCCGCGACAAGGATCAGATCGCCACCTCCGGCTGGTGGAGCGCGCCGTTCCCCGCCGCCACGCAAGGCATCGCGCGCGCGGGCGACGCGGCCACGGCGGTGCAGGAAGGCGAGGTGTTCGTCATCTCCGGCTCGGTCTTTCCCGAGGGGCAGAGGGGCGAGATTTCGGCCTTTGGCACCTCGTCCAAAGACCCGGCGGCGTTTCAGCCGGGCGATGTGGCGACGCTGGGCGACCAGACGCTGACCGTCGCGCCCGACGGCCGCTATCGCCTGACATCGCCCACCGGGTTCGAGGGGCGGTCGCCCCGCATCTTCTTTACCGCCACCACGCCGCCGCGTTTCACCCTGGACAACTATGCCCGCGTGCTGGGGGCCGAGGGGCTGGGCCGCGCCTTTCTGAACACGATGACGGTGACGATCCCGGCCACCGTGATCCCGATCCTGATCGCGGCCTTTGCCGCCTATGCCCTGGCCTGGATGGAGTTTCCGGGCCGCGCCCTGCTGATCGCGGCCATCGTCGGACTGCTGGTCGTGCCCTTGCAACTGTCGCTGATCCCGCTGTTGAAGCTGCACAACGCGCTCGGCATCGGCAAGGAATATGTCGGCATCTGGCTGGCGCATTCGGGGTTCGGCCTGCCGCTGGCGATATACCTTTTGCGCAACTACATGGCGGGTCTGCCGCGCGAAATCATCGAAAGCGCCCGCGTCGACGGCGCCACCGACTTCGAGATCTTTCGCAAGATCGTGCTGCCGCTGTCATTCCCCGCCTTGGCGTCTTTCGCGATCTTCCAGTTCCTGTGGACGTGGAACGATTTCCTCGTCGCCACGGTGTTCCTGGGCAATGCCCCCGACCGGCAGGTGATGACCATGACGCTGAAGGAACTCCTCGGCTCCAAAGGCGGCGACTGGGAGGTGCTGGCCGCATCGGCCTTCATCTCCATCGCCGTGCCGCTGGTCGTGTTCTTTGCGATGCAGAAATACCTTGTGCGCGGCCTGCTGGCCGGGTCGGTGAAGTGAGAGACATGGAAAAGAACCCCGACTGGTGGCGCGGCGCCATCATCTACCAGATCTACCCGCGCAGCTTTCAGGATTCGAACGGCGACGGCATCGGCGATCTCGCCGGCATCACCGCGCGGCTCGATCATGTCGCGCGGCTGGGGGCGGATGCCATCTGGATCAGCCCGTTCTTCCGCAGCCCGATGAAGGATTTCGGCTATGACGTGTCGGATTACTGCGATGTCGATCCGATGTTCGGCACGCTGGCCGATTTCGACGCGATGCTGGCCCGCGCGCATGATCTGAACATCCGGGTGATGATCGACCTGGTGCTGTCGCATACCTCCGATCAGCACCCGTGGTTTGTGGAAAGCCGCCGGGATCGCGGCAATCCCAAGGCCGACTGGTATGTCTGGGCCGACCCGAAGCCGGACGGCACGCCGCCGACGAACTGGCTGTCGATCTTTGGGGGATCGGCGTGGCAATGGGATGCCCGGCGCGAGCAGTATTACCTGCACAACTTTCTGACCAGCCAGCCGGATCTGAACTTTCACAACCCGGCGGTGCAGCAGGCGGTGCTGGAGGCCGCGCGGTTCTGGCTGGATCGGGGGGTGGACGGGTTCCGGCTGGACACGATCAATTTCTACTTTCACGACAGGCACTTGCGAGACAATCCTCCCCTGCCGCCTGAAGAGAGGAACGACCAGACCGCGCCCAAGGTGAACCCCTACAACCACCAGATGCACCTGTTCGACAAAAGCCGCCCGGAAAACCTTGAATTTCTTCGGAAACTTCGCGCGGTCATGGCGCCCTACGGTGCCGCCGCGGTGGGAGAGGTCGGCGACAGCCAGCGGGGGCTGGAGATCATGGCCGAATACACCTCCGGCGGCGACAAGGTGCAGATGTGCTATCCGTTCGAACTGTTGCAGCCCGCGCGCGTCACGGCGCAGGTTCTGAAAGACACGTTCGACGCGCTGAACGCCGCCGCCCCCGACGCCTGGCCCTGCTGGAGCTATACGAACCACGATACGGTTCGCCATATAACCCGCTGGGATCTGGATGAAATCTCGATCCGCACCTATCTGGCGCTGATCCTGTCCCTGCGCGGTTCGGTCTGTCTGTATCAAGGCGAGGAACTGGGCCTGCCCGAGGCCGAGATCGCCTTTGACGACCTGCAAGACCCCTACGGGATCGAGTTCTGGCCCGAGTTCAAGGGCCGCGACGGCGCGCGCACACCGATGGTCTGGCAGACCGACAATGCGCAAGGTGGCTTTACCACGGCGGCGAAAAGCTGGCTGCCGGTGACGGCGCCGCATCTGGCGCGCTCGGTCGCGGCGCAGCAGGGGGCGGGGTCGCTCCTGTCGTTTTACCGCGACGCATTGGCCTTTCGCCGGGCGCATCCGGTTCTGGCGCAGGGGGACATGTCGCCGGTTTCAGTGCAGGGCGATGTGGCTCAATTCACCCGCGACGGGGCAGAGCATCTGTTCTGCGCCTTCAATCTTGGGCCAGAGGCGGCTGAAATCGCGCTGCCGCCGGAAAGCTGGTCGAACATCGTCGACGGCTTGGGCGGCGTCGCCCCGTCCGGCGCGCGGCTGGCCTTGCCCGGCTGGAGCTTTGCAATCCTGCGGAGGGGATGATGGCCGACCTGATCCTGAAAAACGTCCGCAAATCCTATGGCGCGATCAGCGTGCTGAAGGACATCGACCTGGACATCAAGACCGGCGAGTTGATCGTCTTTGTCGGCCCCTCGGGCTGCGGCAAGTCCACGCTGCTGCGGATGATCGCCGGGCTGGAAACCATCTCGGGCGGCGATTTCACCATCGACGGCGTGCGGATGAATGAAGTTCCGCCCGCAATGCGCGGAATTGCAATGGTTTTCCAGTCCTACGCGCTTTACCCCCACATGACGGTGCGCGAGAACATGGCATTTGCCCTGCGCATCGCGAAAAAGCCGCAGGCAGAGATCGACGCCGCCGTGAACCGGGCGGCGAAAATCCTGCAACTCGACCCCTATCTGGACCGTCTGCCCAAGGCGCTGTCGGGCGGACAGCGGCAGCGGGTCGCCATCGGGCGGGCCATCGTGCGCGACCCCAAGGTCTATCTGTTCGACGAGCCGCTGTCGAACCTCGACGCCGCGCTGCGCGTGGCCACCCGGATCGAGATCGCCCAGCTGAAAGAGGCGATGCCCAATTCCACCATGATCTATGTGACCCATGACCAGGTGGAGGCGATGACGCTGGCATCCCGCATCGTGGTGCTGGCCAAGGGCGGCATCGCGCAGGTCGGCACGCCGCTGGACCTGTATGAGCGCCCCGAGAACGAGTTCGTCGCCCAGTTCATCGGCAGTCCGGCGATGAACCTTCTGCCGGGGGAAATCGTGCAGACCGGGGCGGAGACGGTGGTGAAACTGGCGGGCGGCACCGCCCGCGCGGCCATTCCCACCCGGCAGACCGACCTTGGGCTGAAGGTCAATGTTGGCATCCGCCCCGAGGATCTGACCCCCACCGAAGGCCCCGCGATCTATACAGGCGAGGTCGAGATCACCGAGGCGCTTGGCGAGGTGACGCTGCTTTACTTCCACCGTCAGGGCGAGGCCGCTACGGTGGTGGCGAAACTGCCCGGCATCCACCGCGACTTGCGCCGCACCCGCGTGGCGCTGACCGCCGACCCGGCCAAGCTGCATCTGTTCCACAAGGGACAGTCGCTGCTTTACCGTTGATCGCGCCCCGCGCGCCGGGCACTGTCGCGCCAAAACGGGGGCATCATGACCGAACCGCGCATCCGCCTGCGGCTTTATTTCGACAACGGGCTGATGTTCGGCCCCGGCAAGGCCGACCTGCTGGCCGGGATTGCCGAGCATGGCTCCATCTCTGCCGCCGGGCGCGCGATGGGGATGAGCTACAAGCGCGCCTGGTCGCTTGTGGAGGAGATGAACGCGGCCTTTGCGCGGCCGGTGGTGGAAAGCGCGCGGGGCGGGGCCGCAGGCGGCGGCGCGCATCTGACGGACGAGGGGCGGGCGGTTCTGGGCCATTACCGCCGTCTGGTCGACAAGGCCCGGATCGAGGGGAGGACCGAGATCACCGCCCTGTCTGCTCGGCTGCGCGATATGTCCGGCGGAAAATAACGCTTGCCCTTCCCTCGGGCGATGGGGATATTTCCGGCCGGACATAACGACCGGAGGATGCCGATGTTTACCCGCCCGAAACTTCTTGCCGCGGCGCTTGCCGCCTCGGTCGCGCTGCTGCCGCTGGCCTCGTCGGCCGCCGAACTGACGGTCTTTGCCGCCGCCAGCCTGAAGAATGCGCTGGACGCGATCAAGACCGATTACGAGGCGAAAACCGGCGACAAGCTGGCGATTTCCTATGAAAGCTCGGGCAAGCTGGCCAAGCAGATTCAAGAGGGCGCGCCGGCCGACCTGTTCATCTCGGCCGCGGTCGACTGGATGGACAAGCTGGCCGCCTCGGGCGACATTCAGGCCGACAGCCGCGTGGACCTGCTGGGCAACACGCTGGTGCTGGTGGCCCATGGCGCCGATGCCAAGCCGGTGGAGCTGGTCAAGGGCGCCGATCTGGCGGGCCTGCTGGGCGACGGAAAACTGGCGATGGGGCTGGTCGATTCCGTGCCGGCGGGCATGTATGGCAAAGAGGCGCTGACCTCTCTGGGCATCTGGTCGGCGGTGGAACCCAAGGTCGCGCAGACCGACAACGTGCGCGCCGCCTTGAAGCTGGTGGCGGCGGGCGAGGCGCCCTATGGCATCGTCTATGCCTCGGACGCGGTGTCGGAAAAGGGCGTGACGGTGGTGGGCACCTTCCCCGCGGACAGCCATGATCCGATCGTCTATCCCGCCGCGCTGACCAAATCCGCCAAGCCCGAGGCCAAAGCGCTGCTCGACGCGCTGAAATCCCCCGAGGCCAGGGCGGCGTTCGAGGCGCAGGGCTTTACCGTTCTGGCCAAGTGATCTTACGCTGCCCCCGGATCGCGGCTTTGCTGCGGCCCGGGGGCCTCGCGTGACCATGGGAATGACCGACGTGCCAATTCGCACCCGAGCCGCCGGATGACCGGCTGGCTGACGCCAGAGGCGCAGGCGGCGGTTCTGCTGTCGCTGAAGGTCTCGCTCTGGGCGACGGTGATCAGCCTGCCCTTCGCCATCTGGATCGCGCATCGCATCGCCCGCGGGCGGGGGTGGCTGTGGCAGGTGGTCAACGGGCTGGTGCATCTGCCGCTGATCCTGCCGCCGGTGGTGACGGGCTATCTGCTGCTGCTGACCTTTGGCCGCAAGGGGTGGATCGGCGCCTGGCTGGACCAGACCTTTGGCATCGTCTTTGCGTTTCGCTGGACGGGCGCGGTGATCGCCGCCGCGGTCATGGCCTTCCCGCTGATGGTGCGGGCGATCCGCCTTGCGGTGGAGGCGGTGGACCCGCGGCTGGAATCCGCCGCCGCGACGCTGGGCGCGAACCGGGCCTGGGTGTTCGCCACCGTGACGCTGCCGCTGATCCTGCCGGGCATCATCGCCGGGACGGTGCTGGCCTTTGCCAAGGCGATGGGGGAATTCGGGGCGACGATCACGTTCGTGTCGAACATTCCGGGGCAGACGCAGACGCTGCCTTCGGCCATCTACGCCTTTTTGCAGGTGCCCGATGGCGAGGGCGCGGCGGCGCGGCTGGTCGCGATCTCGGTTGCGGTGGCGATGGCGGCGCTGGTCCTGTCGGAACTGGCGGCGCGCGCCGTGGCGCGCAGGATCGCGGGCCGATGATCGAGGTTTCGCTGCATCACCGCTTTCCCGGCTTTGCGCTGGAGGTGGCGTTCACCGCGCCCGGCGGGGTGACGGCGCTGTTCGGCCGGTCGGGCACCGGCAAGTCGACGGTGGTGAATGCGGTCGCGGGGCTGTTGCGCCCGGATCGCGGGCGTATCGCGGTGGATGGCCGGGTGCTGAGCGATACGGCGACGCGCACCTTCGTGCCGCCGCACCGCCGCCGCATCGGCTATGTCTTTCAGGACGCGCGGCTTTTCCCGCATCTGACGGTGCGTCAGAACCTGACCTATGGCCGGTTCTTCGCCCCGAAAGGCGGTCCGGGGCTGGAGGAGATCACCGATCTGCTGGGCATCGGCGCGCTGCTGGCCCGCCGCCCCGGCGCGCTGTCGGGCGGGGAAAGGCAGCGGGTGGCCATCGGGCGGGCGCTGCTGTCGAACCCGCGGCTTTTGCTGATGGACGAACCGCTGGCCGCGCTGGACGAGGCGCGCAAGGCCGAGATCCTGCCGTTTCTGGAACGGATGCGCGATGCGACGCGCGTGCCGATCCTTTACGTCAGCCATTCGGTGGCCGAGGTGGCGCGGCTGGCCACCACCGTGGTGCTGCTGGACGGGGGCCGGGTGCTGTGCACCGGCCCGGTGGCGCAGGTGCTGGCCGACCCCGCCGCCACCCCGGCGCTGACCCCGCGCGAGGCGGGCGCGCTTCTGGTCGCGACGGTCGAGGAGGCAGAGGGCGACGGCCTGACCCGCCTGTCCTCGCCCGGCGGGCCGCTGTTCCTGCCGGGGGTGGAGGCGCCGCCCGGAACCCGCCTGCGCCTGCGCATTCCCGCGCAGGAGGTGATCCTGTCGCGCGAAAGGCCGCAGGGCCTGTCGGCGCTGAACATCCTGTCGGGCACGGTGGCCGAAGTGGTGGAGGAGGGCGGCAATGCCATGGTGCGCATCGCCATGGCCGACCAGTCGCTGCTGGCGCGGGTGACGCGCCGGTCGGTCGCCGCCCTGAACCTTGCGCCGGGGGCGGCGGTCCATGCCATCGTCAAATCTGTGGCCCTGGCCGACCGGGGCTGACCGAAAGGCGCGGGCTTGCGCCCGCCGGTTTCCTGTCTCGGCTCTGGCCTGCGGCCAACCGCCTCGGGCGATGCCTCCGGCGGGGATATTTTCGCCAAGGTGAAGGGGGGGCGCGTTCTTTTTCCCTTCATCCTCTTTGCGAAAATATCCTCGGGGGGTGAGGCCCGGCACGGGCCGAGGGGGGGCCGAGGACCCCCCTTTACCCCGCCTGCCGCAAGGACCGGCCGTGGAAGACGAAGCCCAGCAGGTTCAACAGCACTTGCGCGGCAAGGATCGCGGTGGAGCCGGAATGATCGTAGTCGGGCGCCACCTCGACCAGGTCGATGCCGACGACCTCATGCGCCATCGCGGCGCCGCGCAGGATTTCCAGCACCTCGTAATACAGAAAGCCGCCGTGCGAGGGCGTGCCGGTGCCCGGCGCGATCGAGGGGCAGAAGCCGTCGATGTCGATGGTGATGTAAAGCCGCGCGCCTTTGGGGATGCGGGCCAGCACGCCTTCGGTGCCCAACTTGCGCACCTGCCGCACCGACAGGATGTCGTCGCCCATGGCGCGGGCGGCCTCATACCCGTCCCTGGCGGTGGACGAGACGTTGCGGATGCCGAGCGCGGTGATCCCGGTCACATAGTCCTTTTCCGCCGCGCGCCGCATCGGGTTGCCGTGGCCGTGGCGGACGCCGTGGCGCACATCGACGAAATCCAGATGCGCGTCGATTTGCAGGATATGAATCGGCCCCTGATCGTCGAAGGCGCGGATGCAGGGGATATTAATCGAATGATCGCCGCCGATCACCACCGGCAGGGCGCCGGCCTTCAGCATCGCCCGCACGCCGGTTTCGATGTTGGTGTGGCTGGTCTCGGTATCGGTATGCACGATGTCGGCGTCGCCGATGTCGACGATGCGCACATCGGGGCCGAGATAGGTCACGTCATCCTCGTGATCATAGGCCCCCGCATGGCCAAAGGTGAAGAGCGTGGACGCCTCGCGCACCGCGCGGGGGCCAAAGCGCGCGCCGGCGCGGAACTGTGTGCCAAAATCGAAGGGCGCGCCCATGACCGCCACATCGGCGGAAATGGCGGACCAGTCGGCGACATAGGGGCGCTTGCCGAAGGTGGAAATGCCGACGAAGGGCAGATTCAGCCGCCCGGTTTCGTAATTGCCGCTCAAGGCGATTCTCCCTGTGGTTTGGCGGGCAGCATTTCCGCCGCCTCGTCCGGCTGCAAGAGGGGGCGCAGCCGCGCGGCCAGTTCGGCGATCCCCGCCGGTTCGGCAGCTTCGGGAAAGGCCAGCACTACCGCCTCGGTTCCCGCATCGGTCAGCGGGCGCAGGGCCAGGCGACGGCCGTCCGGGCTGATCCGGCCATGCGGTCGCGACCACGACAGACCAATCCCCAGGCCGTTCGCGGCATAGCTGCGCATCAGGTCCAGCGTGGCGGTGCGGTGCGCGATCCGCGGCGCCAGGCCCGCGCGGGCGAAAAGCGCGCGGACATGGGCGATGCTGGGCCCCTGATCGGTCAGGACCAGCGGCTGATCGGTCAGGTCGGCCAGCCGCAACCCCTGCCGCGCGGCCAGCGGGTGATCGGGGGCCAGCACCACATGCGGGGCGATCCGCGCCAGCACCCGCCGGGCGATCTGCGCGTCGAGGCCAAGGTCCCATGTCACCGCCGCGTCGATCCGCCCCCGGGTCAGCCCATGGACCAGCGGCTCGAAATCCATCACCTGCGGGTCGATCCCGGCGCCGGTTGCCGCCATCAGCGGCGCAAGGATCAGCGGCGCAAGGTCCAGGAACACCGCCAGCCGCAGCGGCGGGTCGATCCGCCCCTGCGCCAGCCGCGCCACCGCGGCCAGCTGCGCCTCGGCCGCGTCCAGCCACAGGCGGCCAAAGGCGGTCGGCACCATCCGCCCGCCGGGGCGGCGCAGGAACAGGGGCCGGGCCAAGGTGCGCTCCACCTCGCGCAGCGCCACCGACAGCGAAGGCTGGCTGACATGCAGCGCGGCGGCGGCGGCGGTCATGCCGCAGTGGCGGGCGATGGCGGTGACATATTCGATCTGGCGCAGGGTCAGGGATAACATGAAACTATGGCTGTGATTGAAAGCCATTATTTGAACGTATGTTCGGGCCGTGGCAATCGTTGTTTCAGGCGAAAACAGGAGGACGCGATGGCCACCCTTGTCACCGACGAGATGATCGAGACCTATCAGCGCGACGGCGTGGTGCTGGTGAAGGGGCTGTGGAAGGACTGGGTGGAGACCTTGCGTGCCGGCATCGAGCGCAACATGGCCGAACCGGGGCCTTATGCTGCCGAGAACCTGAAGCCGGGCGAGGGCGGGCGGTTCTTCGACGACTATTGCAACTGGGACCGTATCCCCGAGTTCGAGCAGGTGATCCGCCAATCCGACGTGGCCGATGTGGCGGCGAAACTGATGGGGTCGGAGCGGGTGCAGATGTTCCACGACCATGTGCTGGTCAAGGAACCCGGCACGTCCAAACCCACGCCCTGGCATCAGGACGGGCCGTATTACTTCGTCGCGGGGCGCCAGACCGTCAGTTTCTGGTCGCCGATGGACCCGGTGCGCGAGGCGTCCTTGCGCTGTGTCGCGGGCAGCCACCGCTGGCCGAAAGAGGTTCTGCCGAAACGCTGGCTGTCGGATACGTCCTTCTATCCTGACCCCGAGAAATACATGCCGGTGCCCGACCCCGATGCCGAGGGGATGACCGTGATGGAATGGGAGATGGAGCCGGGCGATGCCGTGGCTTTCGACTACCTGACCCTGCATGGCGCGCGGGGGAACGAGGCCGCAACCCGGCGGCGCGCGTTCAGCCTGCGGCTGGTGGGCGACGATGCGCGCTATGTCGAACGGCCGGGCCGCACCTCGCCGCCCTATCCGGGCCATGAGATGCAGCCCGGGCAACGCCTGCGCGAGGACTGGTTCCCGGTGCTGCGCGGATAGGCGGCAAGGGGCCAGAACCGCGGGGAGCGGGCGGATTCCTTCCGGTCAAATGGTCGCGTCGGCCGTTCCCTGCTTTGCGGCCGCGCCGTGATGGGCTAGTCATGGGGCAAGATATCTCAAATGGTTCTGTCGTGACCCAACCCCGCGTCCGGCCGCCTCTGCCGATCTATCCGCCGCCACAGTTTCCGCCGCGCCCCGACCGGGCCTTTGCGCGCACGCCGCCGCTGGTCTTTGCGCCGATCCTGGGGATGCTGGGGTTGGCGCAGGCGATGGTGCGCGGGCTGCCACGGATCGAGATGTCGCAGGCCGCGGGGCAACTGGTGTTCGGGCTGATGACCGCGCTTTGGCTGTTTGCGGTCCTTGCCTATCTGGCAAAGGCGATCCGCCGCCCCGCCGTCGTGGCCGAGGATCTGGAGACGCTGCCCGGCATGGCGGGGCTGGCCACCGCGACGATGGGGATGATGTCGATCGCGGGCGGGCTGGATGCGATCGCGCCGGGCATCGGCGGCGCGATGCTTTGGCCGGCGATGGCGGCGCATCTGGCGCTGGTCCTGCTGGCCGGCGGGGTGATGATGCGCCAGCCGGCGGCGCGGAGGCAGATTTCGCCCGTGCATCACCTGCTGTTCGGCGGCTTTGTCGTGGGGGCCATCGCGGCCTGCCGGCTGAACCGGCTGGCGCTGGCCGAGGCGGTGATGTGGGCGATGATCCCGGTGGCGGTCACCCTTTGGGCGGCCAGCCTTTGGCAGATGCGCCGGGCCTTGCCGCCCGCTCCGCTGCGGCCCTTGCTGGCCATTCATCTGGCGCCGGCGGGACTGATTGCGAATGTGGCCTTTCAGACCGGGCATGTCATGATCGCGCAGGTCTTTCTGGGGCTGGCGGCGGCGATGCTGGTGGTGCTGACGGCTTGGGCGCGGTGGGTGATGGCTGCGCCGTTCTCGCCCTTGTGGGGGCTGATGATCTATCCGCTGGCGGCGGTGATCGGCGCGATATTCGTCGCGGGCGGGATCTGGCTGCCACTGGGGGTTGGCCTTTCGGTTCTGGCCTTTGGCGCCGGACCGGCCCTTGCCTGGAACGTGCTGAAGCTCTGGCCCGGCGGGCGGCTGGCGGCGCTGACCAACGCGGCGCGGTCCTAGCCGTTCAGATCAGGGCCACCCAGGCGCGGGCGATGGCAAGGCCTGCGGCATCGGCGGCACGGCCCTCGGTCGCGGCGCGGGCGGGATGTTCGGCGATCCAGCCGGGGCGCATCCGTTCGGTCAGATCGGGAAAGCTGCGGGTCCAGTCGGCAACGGTGGCGCGGTTCGCCTCGAAATGGAACTGCATCCCATAGGTGGCGCGGCCAAGGCGAAAGGCCTGATGCGCGGCGCCCGCTGATGCCGCCAGATGTGCGGCACCGGGGGGCAGGGTGAAGGTGTCCGAATGCCACTGAAAGATCGGAAATTCCGCCCCGGCGGCGGACAGCACCGGGTCCGCGCGCCCGGCATCGGTGGCCCGGACCTGGACCCAGCCGAATTCCGGCGCGGCGCCCAGCCGGTTTTCCGCGCCGAACCCCCGTGCCAGAAGCTGCGAGCCAAGGCAGATGCCCAGCACCGCCCGCCCGCTGTCCGAGGTGTCGCGCATCAGCGCCGCCAGCCGCGGCAGATAGGGATGGCGTTCGTCATCGACCGCCGACTGTTCGCCGCCAAGGACGACCAGCGCGTCATAGGCGCCCGGCTCGGGCAGGAGGCCATCGCGCCAGGGCCTGTATTGTCCGATGCGGGCCGCCGCCTCGTGCAGGGCGACGCCGATCTGGCCGTGATGGGTGATGGCGGTGTTTTCGACGATGGCGACGCGCATGGGCGATTGCTGCCCGATCCGCGCGCGGGGCGCAAGCTGAAGGCATGATCTGGATCAATGTTTTCCGCCGCCGTTCGCGCTAGGCGGGGGCAGACACGGCTTTGAGGGGAGGCCCGCCCATGCGCCTGACGACGCGCACCAACCTTGCGATGCGGACGCTGATGTTCTGTGCGGTGAACCCCGGACGGACCGTGCGAAAGCATGAGGTGGCCGAAGCCTGCAACGCCTCGGAAAACCATCTGGCGCAGGTGATCCACCTGCTGGCGCAGAAGAAATACCTGCATACCGTGCGCGGCCGGTCGGGCGGGCTGCAACTGGCGCGCCCGCCGCAGACGATCACCGTGGGACAGATCTTTCGCGATTTCGAGGCCTGCCTGCCTTTCGCGGAATGCTTTGCCAAGGAGGGCGAGAATACCTGTCCGCTGGTCGGGGCCTGTCGGCTGAAATGCGTGCTGGCCGAGGCGCTGGAGGCGTTCTATGCCCGGCTGGACGCCGAGACCCTGGCCGATCTGGTGGCGGGCAACGGCGAATTGTCGGGGCTTTTGAAGGTGGCGTGAGGGGAAGGGGGGCGCTGCCCCCCTCTTGGCCGTGCCGGCCAATTCACCCCCCGGAGTATTTCCGAAAGGGAAAGACTCAGGCACAGCAATCGCCCGCGGCGAGACCCGTCAGGATGGGGCAGTCGGGGCGGCTGTCGCCGGCGCAGGCATGGACCAGATCGGTCAGCGTGGCCTGCATGGCGCGCAGTTCGGCGATCTTGGCCTCGATCCGGTCCAGATGCGATTCGGCCACCGCCTTCACATCGGCCGAGGCGCGGGACTTGTCCTCATAGAGCGCGATCAGGGTGCGGCAGTCCTCGATGCTGAACCCCAGGGATCGGGCGCGGCCGAGGAAGGCCAGCTTGTGCAGGTCGCTGTCGCGGAAGGCGCGGTAGCCGTTGGACGACCGCAAGGGGCGGATCAGCCCGATCTCTTCGTAATAGCGGATGGTTTTCGGCGGCAGGCCGGCGCGGTCGGCGACTTCCTTGATGTTCATTCATCCTCTCCCGCAGGGCGCAGGCGGCGCAGCCGCAGCGCATTGGTCAGCACAAAGACCGACGACAGGCCCATGGCCGCCGCCGCCAGCATCGGCGACAGCTGCGGGCCGCCAAAGGGCACCAGCACCCCCGCCGCTACCGGGATCAGCGCGGCATTGTAGCCAAAGGCCCAGACCAGGTTCTGGCGGATGTTGCGCATCACGGCGCGGCCGATGCGGATGGCGTTGACGACGCCCATCGGATCGCCCGTCATCAGCACCACATCGCCCGCCTCGATCGCCACATCGGTGCCGGTGCCCATGGCGATGCCCACATCGGCGGCGGCAAGCGCCGGGGCGTCGTTGATCCCGTCGCCCACAAACACCGTTCCGGCGCCGAGCGCGCCGACGGCGGCGCCCTTGCCCTCGGGCAGGATGCCGGCCTGCACATCGGCGATGCCCAGATCGCGGGCGATGGCGGCGGCGGTCACGGCATTGTCGCCGGTGATCATCACCGTGGGCAGACCCAGTTCGGCCAGCGCAGCGAGGGCGGCGCGGGCCTGCGGCTTCGGCGCATCGGCGACGGCGATCAGGCCGGTCGCCCGGCCGTCCTGCCCGACCAGGATCAGACTTTGCCCCTGCGCCGCCGCCGCATCGGAGGCGCGGCGCAGGTCGTCGGGCAGGTCGGGGAACATCCGAGCCGATCCGACCTGCACCCACCGGCCGTCCACCGCGGCCTCGGCCCCGTGGCCGGGAATGGCGGTGAAATCGCGCGCGGGGGCGGGGGGCAGGCCGCGGGCCTGCGCCTCGGCCAGCACGGCGGCGGCGAGGGGGTGTTCCGACCCGGCCTCGACCGCCGCGGCATCGGCCAGCGTGGTTTCGGCGCCCAGCACCGCGACGACGCGGGGATGCCCCTCGGTCAGGGTGCCGGTCTTGTCGAACCCAACGCGCCGCGCCTGATCCAGCCGTTGCAGCGCCTCGCCCCGGCGGAACAGCACACCCATTTCCGCCGCGCGGCCGGTGCCGACAAGGATCGAGACCGGCGTGGCCAGCCCCATGGCGCAGGGGCAGGCGATGATCAGCACCGACACGCCCGCGACCAGCGCCTGCGCCAGACCGGGGCCGAAGGCCAGCCAGACCGCCACCGTCAGCGCGGCGATCCCCATGACCACCGGCACGAACCACAGCGTGATCCGGTCGACCAGCGCCTGCACCGGCAGCTTGGACCCCTGCGCCTCTTCCACCAGGCGGATGATGCGGGACAGCACCGTCGCCTCGCCGGTTTCGGTGATGCGCATCACCAGCCCGCCCGCGCCGTTCACCGTGCCGCCGGTCAGCCGGTCGCCCGCGGCCTTTGCCACCGCCAGCGGTTCGCCCGTCAGCATGGATTCGTCCACGGTCGAGCTGCCCTCGTCCACCGCGCCATCGGCCGGAATGCGCTCGCCCGGGCGGATCTGCACCCGGTCGCCGGGGCGCAGGTCGGCGACCGGCACCTCGGCCGCGCCCTCGGGGCCAAGACGGCGGGCGGTGCGGGGTTGCAGTTGCACCAGCCGGGCGATGGCGGCGCCAGCGCGGCCCCGCGCCCGCGCCTCCAGCGCGCGGCCCAGCAGGATCAGAGCGACGATCACCGCCGCCGCCTCGAAATAGACGGCGCGGGCGGTTTCGGGCAGCAGGCCGGGGGCCAGCACCACCACCGCCGAATAGCCAAAGGCCGCCAGCGTGCCGACCGCGACAAGGCTGTTCATGTCGGGCGCGCCGCGCAGCAGGGCGGGAATGCCCCGGGCAAAGAACCGCCGCCCCGGCCCGGCCAGAACCAGCGCCGTCAGGATCATCTGCCCCCACCACAGCAGGCCGGGGTCGATGATCCCGTGCAGCCAGTGGTGAAAGGCGGGGAAGAGGTGCCCGCCCATTTCCGTGACGAAGACCGGCAGGGCCAGCGCGGCGGCGATGATCGTATCGCGCCAGAGCCGGGCCTGTTCGCCCTCGTCCCGCGGCCCGGCGGCGGTCAGGGGCCGCGCCTCATACCCCGCCTTGCGCACCGCATCGGCCAAAGCCTGCGGCGCGGCGCCGCCCTCCCACAGCGTGACCTTGGCCTGCCGCGTGGCGAGGTTCGCCACCGCATCGGCAACGCCCGGCTGCGCCTTCAACACCCGTTCTACCCGCGCCGTGCAGGAGGCGCAGGTCATCCCCTCGACCGACAGGACCAGCGTGTCCTGCCGTGGAGGATAGCCCGCGCGGGCCAGCCGCTCGGCCATCTGGGCGGGGGTCGCGGGGGCACCATAGCGCACGTCGGCGGTTTCGGTGGTCAGGTTCACCGCCGCCTCCTGCACGCCGGGCAGGGATTTCAACACCCGCTCGGCCCGCGCGACGCAACTGGCGCAGGTCATGCCCTCAAGGCGGAAACGGCTGTGCTGCGTCATGGCGGAACCTTTCCTTGTCCTGTGGTGCAGATAAGGTTTCCAGTTACGGGAAGGTCAAGGCCGGCAAACGGGATTTCCCTGCGGCAGATTTGCTTGCCGTCGGAAGGGGGCATTGCAAGCGGGAGTCCTGCGTTGGCGGTGGAAGGCCGGTGGGTGGCCGGGGATTTCGCGGCCGCCGCCTGTTGCCGCCGGGACTCAGCTTCGCCGCCATGCAGGTCACGCACAGCCGGCGGAATTGACCGATGCGGGAAAACCGCCGACCCTTCTGATCAGAGCAGAAAACAAAAGGTCCGAAAATGGGACAACAGGCCTCTTTCCACGCGCCGGGCGGCGCGGATTTCCTTGGCTGGCGCCGGCGCGGCGCGGCGACGGAGATCGTCTATGACGACGGGGTGACGCGGCGGATGGTCTGGCGCGTTGCGGTGCCGACGACCGATGCGCGGCTTTCCGATGCGCTGCGCAGCGCGGTTGGTGCCCGCCGCATCCTGCCTGCGCTGTATGACGAGATGAAAAAGCGCGCAATTTCCATCGAGCGGATCACCGGCTGATGAAATATCGGGCAGGATTCATGTCTTGCGCGCAGACAAGCCAAGGCTCTTGCCATTCCCGCAGGCACCCGGCTAGGGTTTGATCAAAGAGCGGCCCGCGAAAGACGGGCTGCCGCAGCCGACAGGGGATGGGATGGCGACAGCACCGGCGCAAGACGCGGGCAAGACCCGGTTCCGCGATACCGAGGCCGCAAGCGGCCTGACCATGATCAGCCCCACCGCGATCTATGCGATCCTGCTTCTTGCGGCACCGCTGCTGGCGGTGGTGATCTATTCCTTCATGACCAAGACGCCGACCGGCGTGGCCCTGCCGCTGACGGTGGACAACTATGTCACCGTCTGGACCGAGGTGAAGTATCGCACCATCATGTTCCGCAGCCTGCAGGTGTCGATGATCGTCACGCTGGCGACGGTGGCGCTTGCCTATCCGCTGGCCTATTTCATCAGCTTCAACGTGGATCCGGCGAAGAAGTCGCTGTGGCTGTTTCTGGTCACGATCCCGTTCTGGACCAGCTATCTGATCCGCGTGTTCCTGTGGAAGGTCGTCCTTGGCTACAACGGCGTGCTGTCCTCGGCGCTGGAGCGGGTGTGCGTTCCGTGGACCGACATCTGCGTGCTGTCAGGGCCAATGTCCTTCATGACCGATCCGGGTTCGGCAATCGTCATCACCCTGGCCCATGCCTATGCACCCTTTGCCATCCTGCCGATCTTCGTGGCGCTGGAAAAGATCGACCGCAGCTATCTGGAGGCCGGGCAGGATCTGGGCGAAAGCCGGTGGACGACCTTTCTGCGGGTGACGCTGCCGCTGTCGATGCCAGGGGTCATCGCGGCGGTGCTGATCGTCTTCATCCCGACCATCGGCGACTATGTGACGCCGACGCTGATCGGCGGCGGCAAGTTCCCGATGATCGCCAACATGATCCAGGTCGAGATGCTGAAGCAGAACAACCGGCCGCTCGGATCTGCCATTGCGGTGTCGGCGATGCTGATCGTGCTGGTGGTGACGCTGATCTTCCTGCTGCTGAACCGGCGATTCCTGAGGGCCACGAAATGAAGTTCCCGGTCCTGCGGTCCTATGCCGTCCTTTACCTGATCTTCCTTTTCGCGCCGATCGCGCTGCTGCCGATCTTTGCCTTCAACGATTCAAAGATCATCGCCTTTCCGCTGGCCGGGTTCACGACGAACTGGTTCGGGGTGATGGTGGATGACCCCAACCTGATGAGCGCGCTCAAGAATTCGCTGATCATCTCGACCACATCGGCGATTCTCGCGACCTGCCTTGGCCTGTTCGCCGCCCGCGCCTCGACCCGGTTCGCCTTTCCCGGCAAGGGCGGGATGATGGGGCTGATCATGCTGCCGATGGTGCTGCCCGACATCATCATCGCCATGTCGCTGCTGCTGGTCCTGCTGATGATCGGCATCCCGCTGTCGCTGTTCACCATCATCCTGGGCCATGTGCTGATGTGCATCCCCTTCTGCGTGGCGATCCTGTCCTCGGCCTTCCAGTCGCTGGACCGCTCGCTGGAGGAGGCGGCCTATGACCTGGGCGAGACGCCGGCCAGCACCTTCCGGCTGATCATCCTGCCGCTGGTGATGCCGGGGATCATCTCGTCGCTGCTGATCTCGTTCACGATCAGTCTGGACGAATATATCGTGGCGAGCTTTCTGGGCGGGTCCGAGACGGTGCTGTCGGTCTATATCTACGGCCAGTTCCGCTTTCCCGCGCGCGTTCCCGCCATCATGGCGCTTGGCACGATCCTTGTGACCGTGTCGATCATCCTTTTGACCATCGCCGAATATTTCCGCCGCCGCGGCATCGCGAAATCCGGCGGCAAGGACACCGGAGGCTTCCTGTGACGAAACCCGACATGATCGAATTCCGGGATGTCCACAAATACTACGGCGATTACCATGCGCTGAGGGGCATCACCGCCACCATCAAGGCGGGCGAGTTCTTCTCGCTGCTGGGGCCGTCGGGCTGTGGCAAGACCACGCTGCTACGCACAATCGCCGGGTTCGAGGGGATCTCCTCGGGCGCGGTGCTGATCGACGGCAAGGACATGGCCAGCGTCCCCGCCAACCAGCGGCCGACGAACATGGTGTTCCAGTCCTATGCCATCTTCCCGCATATGAGCGTGGCGGAAAACGTGGGTTTCGGCCTGCGCAAGGACCCGCGGTCCAAGGCCGAAAAGGCCAAGGCGGTGGACGAGGCGCTGGAGATGGTGGGGCTGAAGGGTTTCGGCGGGCGCGCGGCCCATGCGCTGTCGGGCGGGCAGCGGCAGCGGGTGGCCCTGGCGCGCGCGCTGATCCTGAAGCCCAAGGTTCTGCTGCTGGACGAACCCTTGTCCGCGCTGGACAAGAAGATGCGCGAGCATATGCAGGTCGAGCTGATCAAGCTGCAACGGCAGGTCGGCATCACCTTCATCCTGGTGACGCATGACCAGGAAGAGGCGCTGGTGATGTCCGACCGCATCGCCGTGATGTTCCAGGGCGAGATCGCACAGCTGGCCGACCCGGAAACGCTGTATCGCCGTCCGGCCACGCGGCAGGTGGCGGATTTCATCGGCACGATGAACTTCCTGCCCGCGACGATCACCACGGAAACCGCCACGGGGGTCGAGGCCGAGGTGGCCGGGTTCGGCAAGGTGTCGCTGACGCCCGATCAGGTGCTGGGCACGCCCACCGGCAAGCCCGAGGTCGGGTTCCGGCCCGAGACGCTGACCATCCTGTTCGACGGGCAGGCGGCCTCTGACCGCGAGACGCCGGCCACCATCGACGAGGTGGTCTATTACGGCGACATGACCTATTACGACGTGCGGCTGGACGGGACCGAGGCGCCGCTGCGCCTGTCGATGCGCAACGTGTTCGGCCGTCCGGTGCTGGATCGCGGCACGCGCACCCGTGTGGCCTGGGCACCCGGCGCGCTGGTGCTGTTCCGCTAGGGTTCCGGCGGGTTATGCTGGGCGCTCATCGCAGGGATCGCGCAGCATGACCGACGATTCGGACCCCGCACCGGAAAAGGCCCCGCCCACCCCGACCGAGGGTGCGCCACCCCCGCCCCCCTCGCGCGCGGCGACGGCGCGGGCGCGGCGGCGCAAGAAGAACTGGATCATCGCCGGGGCCGGTGCGGCGTCGGCGGCGGTGCTGGGTCTGGCCTGGACCGCGCTCAGCGATGTGGTGGCCGAAAGGACAAAGGGCTATTTCGCCAATGTCCTGGACGAGTTCCGCGGCGGCGCCCATATCCGCCAGATGGAGCAGGAGCTGGCCTTTGCCGACCAGACGGCTTCGGCCTATTTTCCCATCGCCTATCACAGCACCGATTTCTGCATGGATCTGGTGCGCGAGTGGACGCGGCAAAGGGGCTATCCCACCGCCTTTCTGGGCGAGCCGCAGCATCATGCGCTGACCGTGACCTTTTACGACATTCCCGTTCAGGTCCGCTGCGTGGGCGTGGCAAAGTCGGAAACCGTGTTCGTCCTTTTCATTTCCAGCCAGAGGAACGGCGGACGGATGGATGCGCTGTATCGCGAGATGAGCGAGGCTTTCGCCGGCTATTCCACTTATCCGGCTGCCGTTCAGCCGCAGGACAACAAGTGGATCGGCATGGGGCCGTATTCGCGTGTCGGCTATCTGGACATAGAAATGCCCTGGGCCGAGGCGCGGGCCTGGATGGCGGGGGCGGTGCCGCAATCGGTGACGACCGCGCTGGCCGCGCCGGGCGTGCGCCAGTTCCCGAGCGCCAGCCGCACCAACCCCGCCGATCATCTGTGGGTGGCGCAGGGGCCGGGGGCGATCATCGCGCTCTTGTCGCCGTCACCGGGCAGCTTCATCAGCTACCGGGACGCGGGCGGCGTGATGCAGCCGGTCGCGGGCGGGATGAGCCTGGGCGATGCCGTGCCGGTGGTGGTGCATGTCACCGTGTCGATCTCGGGCGTGGTCTTCGGGGCGCAGGGCATGGATTCCCCCGACGACCGCTATCTGGGGGCCGATCTGGACGCCCGGCTGGCGCGGATTCCGGGGGTGCAGAATGGCGGCGCCGTGCAGGAGCTTATCCGCAACTGGTGATCAGCGGTCGGCCGGGATCAGCCCCAGTCCACGCAGATAGATGCCGATACCGGATTCCAGCAGATCCTCGGGCGGAAAGGGGGTCTTTCCCGCGCCGCTGCCGCGCAGGAACAGCTCGACCACGCCATGGCTCATCGCCCAGACATGGGCGGCGATCATCCGCGCCGGGGGGCGGCGGTCGGCGGGCAGATGCGCGGCCAGACCGCCCGCGGCACGGTCCATCACCTCATGCGCGCGGGTGGCGACCTGCGACAGCCCCGGATGCGCGGCAAAGGACAGCCCGCTTTCAAACATCGCCATGTAATGGCCGGGATATTTGCGGGCGAAGGCCATATAGGCCCGCCCCGTCGCCTCGAACGCCGCCAGAGCCGAAGGCTTGCCGCCCTCATAGGCATATTCCAGCAGCGCCCCGAAGATGTCGAAGCCCTGACGCGCCACCTCGGCGATCAGGTCGTCGCGGCCGGCGAAATGGCGATAGACGGCGGCGGGCGTCACATCCGCGCGCTTTGCTGCCTCGGACAGGGTGAATCCCTGCGGCCCGGTTTCGGCGATCAGTTCCAGTGCCGCCTCGACCAGGGCCTGGCGCAGGTTGCCGTGATGGTATCCGCGCTTCAAGACCGCCCCATCACCTCGGCCGGCATGAGGTCGGGGCCGCCGCAGATCGAGGCGTCGGGCTTGCCGATCAGATCCTTGTCCTTGCCCGGATAGTCAAAGGCGCGCAGCACCGTCTGGATCGCGGCGATGCGGGCGCGTTTCTTGTCGTCGGACAGGATGATCGTCCAGGGCGCATGGTCCTTGTGGCTGCGCTTCAGCGTCTCGGCGATGGCGGCGGAATAGTCGTCCCATTTCGCCAGCCCGTCGATGTCGACCTGGCTGAGCTTCCATTGTTTCAGCGGGTCCCGCTCGCGGTCCAGAAAGCGTTTCAGCTGTTCGGCCCGGCCGACCTCCAGCCACAGCTTGATCAGGGTGATACCTTCCTCGACCAGCATCTTTTCAAAATCGGGCACCTGTTCAAAGAACGCCTCGCGCTGCGCGTCGGTGCAGAACCCGAAGACCTTTTCCACCACGCCGCGGTTATACCAGCTGCGGTCGAACAGCGCGATTTCCCCGGCGGCGGGCAGGCGGGCGATATAGCGCTGGAAATACCATTCGCGCTTTTCCCGGTCCGACGGGGCGGGCAGGGCGACCACGCTGGCGACGCGGGGGTTCAGGTTTTCGCGCATCGCGCCGATGGTGCCGCCCTTGCCGGCGGCATCGCGCCCCTCGAACAGGACGACCACGCGCTTGCCGCTGGCGCGGACATCGGCGTGAAAGCGGACAAGCTGCTGCTGCAAGCCGTCCATCGCCTGTTCGTAATCCTTTTTCTTCATCTCTTCCCGATAGGGATAGGATCGGGTCAGGATGTCGTTGCCGTCGTCGTCCTCGATGGCCTTGCGGACGGCCTTGGGGGCGCCCTCGCGGAAATAGCGGCTGATCGCGCCGTCGAATGGCAGGTCGGTCACTGGTCGTCCCCCTGTTGGTGGCGGGCAGTATTGCCGTGCCGGCGCGCGGGGCGCAACCCGCGGGATCACCGCGGCGTCAGAGCCTTTGGCCCGGCAGCGCCGCCGCCTGTGCGATCCAGCCGGCCAGTTGCGCTTCGTCCAGCGCGCCTTCGGTGACATGCAGATAGCGCACCGTCGGCAGTTTGGACGAAACCGGGGGTAGCGGAGTCAGGCCTGCCCCGCCGAAAAAGGCGACCTTGATGTAACGGGTCAGGCAATGCAGGCCCATGAACCAGTCCTCGCGCCCCGGCGCGCCGTAAAGCGGCTGGTTGTATTTCACCGCCCGGCGCAGACCGGGAACCGTCTGGCCGGCCAGTTCGTCGATGCGGCGGGCCATGCCGGATTTCCAGCCCGGCGCGGCGGCGATCCATGCCTGCACGGGCGCCGGACCCAGGCCCTTGGCGATCTGCGGATTGCCCCCCGTCAGCAGGCGGGGGGCCGCACCCGCGGGCAGGGGCGGCAGAGGGAGGCGCCTGCCTTTGCCGGACATCAGCTGCTGCGCCCGGTCGCGCGCAGGATGGCCGCCGCCACCCGATCGGGCCGGGTATGATGCGGCATGTGGCCCGCGCCCTCGATCATGTCCAGCCGCGCATCGGGCAACAGCCGCAGCAGCGGATGGGCATGGATCTGCGGCGGAACGATGGCATCGGCGGTGCCATGCACCATCTCGACCGGGATGGACAGGTCGGGATAGCGCAGCGCCATGCGGTGCAGATGCGGCTTCAGCCCCGCGACCTGCAACAGATTGGCCCGCATCACCGCCCGGCGCAGCGACAGGCCGGCGCCGATATAGGTGCCGTATCCTTCGGGGACGGGTTCGGGGGCGAAGATCCCCTCGATCTCGCGCGTGATGATCGTGTCGTTGACAAAGGCCGCGGCCAGCGGCAGCGCGGTCGCCAGCCCCAGTCGCGACGACAGGAAGTCATAGCGCAGGCCCAGACCGCCCTCCCACGGCATGGCCGCGGCGGACACCAGGACCAGCGCGGCGGGGGGCAGGATATCGGCCGCCTCCAGCCCCCAGGCCAGGGCGACGGCGCCGCCATAGCTTTGCCCCAGCACCACCGGCCGTTCGATCCCCAGATCGCGCGCCGCCTGTGCAAGGGCGCGGGCCTGCGCGGCGGGGTCGATCCCGTCATCGCCCAGATCGGTCGACCAGCCCAGCCCCGGCCGGTCGAAGGCCGTGACGCGAAAGTCGCGCGCCAGTTCGCCCGCCAGCCGGAAGGTGAAGTCGCGGGTGTTGCCGGATGCGCCGTGGATCAGCACCAGATCGCGGCCCTGGCCCTGCATATGGGCATGGACGTGGCCGCGCCCGACCGGAACCAGCTGCCCCATGGCGGGAAAGGCGGTCGCAGCCTCGGATTCCCGGGCCGCGGCGCGGGCGGCGACGCTGAACGCGCCGCCAAAGGCAAGCGCGGCCAGCCCGATGCTAGCTGCCGATCTGCGCCAGATCGTAGGGGGTCGTCTGGTAGATTTCGTTGATCCAGTTGCCATACAAAAGATGTGCGTGTGAACGCCAGCGATTCAAGGGCCGCTGCGCAGGATCATCGTCGGGGTAATAGTTCAGCGGCACGTTGATCGGCGTTCCGGCCGCCACGTCGCGGTCGTATTCCTGTTTCAGCGTGTCGCTGTCATATTCAAAGTGGTTGAAGATATACAGCGCCCGGTGCGCCGCATCCTCGACCAGACAGGGGCCCACCTCGTCTGATCCCAGCAGCACGCGCATCCCGCCCACGCCCTCGATCTCGGTCTCGCGCATTTCGGTCCAGCGGCTGACGGGGATGATGAAATCGTCGGAAAAGCCGCGCAGATAGGGGCTGGCGGGGTTCATCGTGCGGTGGCGGAAACAGCCGAACGCCTTGTGGTCCAGCATGTGTTTCGGCACGCCATGGAAATGGTTGATCATCGCCATGCCGCCCCAGCAGACGCCAAAGGTGGAATGCACGTTGGTCTGCGTCCAGTTCATGACCTGCTGCAATTCATCCCAATAGGTCACGTCGCGGAAATCGAGGTGTTCGATCGGCGCGCCGGTGATGATCAGCCCGTCGAATTTCTCGCCGCTGTCGGCCACCTCGGCAAAGGGGCGGTAGAAGGTCGCCATATGCTCGGCGGCGGTGTTGCGGGTCTGGTGTTCGCTCATGCGGATCAGCGACAGGTCGATCTGCAACGGGGTGGACCCGATCAGGCGCGCGAACTGGTTTTCCGTCTGGATCTTCTTCGGCATCAGGTTCAGCAGCCCGATGCGGATCGGCCGGATGTCCTGCCGCGCCGCCCGTTCGGGCGACATGACCATCACGCCCTCGTTCCGCAGAACGTCGAAGGCGGGAAGGCTCTCGGGCAGGGTGATGGGCATGGCGTCCTCTTTTGCGGATGTCGCAGCCACAGCTATGTGAAGCGCGCGCGCGCATCAAGGCTGTGCGGCGTTGACGGCGCGGGATGCGGCTTTGCATAGTCGGCAAGGAATGGCGAGAGGGGGCGGGAATGCGGATGATGGTGATGATGGCGGGATTGGCACTAGCGGGGCCGGCAGCGGCGCAACTGTCGGACGACAGCCCCGAGATGGAGATGCAGCGTTGCGTCTGGCGCTGTCTCGCAGATTCACCCGGCGCGGGCAGCGTGGAATACAATCAGTGCGTTGAACGGCAGTGTTCGGACGACCCCGCGCCGCCCGCTGCGCCGACGGCCCGGGCCCCGGCCTGGCAGGTCGGAACGACCAGCGACGGGGCGGGGCGTTATGCCGGGGTTTCCGACCCGGAGTCGGCCGGTCACCTGTTCTACATGTGCGATGCCAGCGGGCAGAGCCTGCTGAAGTTCCAGGGCATCAGCGGCGAAGGGATCGTCGCACTAGTCAAGATCGACGGGGCAGAGCAGAAGGTCGCCTTCGTCGGGGACGGCACCTCGCTTTACATGCAGGTGCCGGTCAACGGGGCGGTGTTCGCGGCGCTTTCGCGGGGCAGGGAGCTGTCGCTGCTGGACGGGTCGGACGCCATGCGGGTGGCCCGGTTCCCACTGGCGGGGTCGTCACAAGCCATCGCCGCGGCGCGGGTGGGGTGCCGCTAGGGGGGCAATCCCCCTGGTCCGGCTTTCGCACGCGGTCAGGCGGCGGCGCGGCGATCCAGCGCGGTTGCCACCAGGTCCTGAAAACCTTCGGCATTGCGGATGGTCGCGACCTCTTCCGCCGTCAGGGTCACGCCCCATTCGGCCATCGCGGCATAGCGCGGCTGGCGGTGGTCCAGCAGGCGCGCATACCCAAAGCGCAGGAAGGCATCCGGGTCCGCGCTTTCCGGCGTGGCGCCGGTTTCGGCCAGATAATCGCCCCAGACCTGTTCCAGGAACCGGGGCTGGTAATACATCGGCTTGGGCGCCCGGTCGAACCGGCGGACCAGTTCGGCCTTGTGCGCCTCCGACCCCTTGATCCAGACCATCAGCATCCGCGACGACAGCGCAGTCATCACCGGATCGGCGGGGTCGGCGGCATCCACCACCTCGCAGATCGACCCGCCGCTGTCGCAGATGAAGTTCGGATAGCCGTAAAGGTCATGCGCCCGGTCGATGAACCGCGGCGTATCCAGCAGGGCGTGGGCCTCGGCCTCGGCGTGCTGGTCTTGGCGGCGGCGGTATTCGGCAAAGGGAATGCCGCCCTTTGCGGCATCGCCCGGCTTGCCCAGATAGGTGGACAGGGGCGCCAGATTGTCGAAGGTGATGTTCGAGGCGATATAGACGGAATCCGTCATCAGCAGTTCGCGCAGCAGCGGAACCTTCATCGCCTCGCGCTTGAAATTGTCGGCGATGTATTCGCCCATGTAGCGGGTGCCGATCCGGTAATCGACCGAATAGTGGAACCAGTCGCCGGTATCGCGCAGCAGGTTCGAGACATGGGTTTTGCCCAGACCCGACATGCCGAACAGCAGCACGCGCTTGTCGCGCGCCCGCAGGAAATCCTCGCCCGTGCGGTAGATCATTCTGGCCTCGCCATTGCGTCCCGGGGGATTTAGCCCGTCGCCCGGCGCAGCGCACGGGAAAAATGTCCGATCAGCCGCCCGTCAAGGATCAGCAGCCCCGCCGCGATCAGCGCAAAGCCGGCATAGGCGCGGGCGGGCAGCGCTTCGCCCAGCAGGATCGCGCCGAAGACCATCGCCATCGGCGCCGCGATCAGCGTGTTCAGGCTTGCATTTCCCGCCCCCGCCGCCGCGATCAGCCGATACAGCAGCAGATAGGCCAGCGCGGTCGAGATCAGCGCAAGGTAAAGCAGCGCCCCCCAAACCTGCGGCGAATGGTCCAGCCCCGGCAGGCCCTGCCAGAGGGCCAGCGGCAGCGTCATCGCGGCCGAGGCGGTCAGCATCCCCGCCGCCGCCACCTGCGGGGGCAGGTGGGTCAGATGCGCCCGCGCCCAGGCCCCCGAGATGCCATAGGACACCGCCGCCGCCAGACAGGCCAGTTGCCCCGCCGAGGACGGGTTGAACCCGGTCAGCTGGTGCAGCCCGATCGCCACCGCCACGCCGAAACAGCCGACCAGCACCCCCGCCAGTTTCCGCGTCGACAGCCGTTCGTCGCGGAACGCCAGGGCCGCGATCAGCACGCCGAAGATCGCGGTCGAGGAGTTGATGATCGCAGCCAGCCCCGCCGGAACCGTTTGCTGCCCCCAGGTGATCAGGGTGAAGGGCAGTGCGTTGTTGAAGAACCCCATGACGGCAAAGGCCGCCCAGACCCGCCCCTGACGCGGCAGCGCCAGCCCCTTGGCCCGCACCACCGCCCACAGGACCAGCGCGCCCCCCGTCAGGCGAAAGGCGACGGTGGCAAAGACCCCGAATTCGGCCAGCGCCACCCGGTTCGCGACGAAACTGCCGCCCCAGAGACAGCCGAGAACTGTCATCTCGGCCCAGATCCGCCCGGACATGTGTTTTTGCGTGTTCATGCAACAGGCCTAGCAGCCGGGCAGGGCGCCCGCGACCCGGAAAGCGACATGAAAAGGCCCCGCCCGAACGGGCGGGGCCGGTTTTGCGACAGGCGGCGATCAGAAGGTGCCGCGATCAGAAGGTAAAGCCGACCTTCACCCCGACGGCGACGGCATGGTTGCCGGTCATGTCGGCGCGGGCGGTGTCGGGCGTGCCGGTTTCCGGCTGGGCATCGCCCAGATCCAGATAGCGCGCACCCAGCGTCACCTTCACGTTGTCCTGGGTATAGACCGCGGCCACGCCGATGCCCTTGTAGCCGTTCGTCGGCGCCAGCGGCGACACCAGCGGATCGCCCTTCGGCTCATAGGTCACGAAGACCGAACCGGACCAGTGGTCGTTGAACTTGCGCCCGACGCCAAGGGTATAGGTGGTCGTATCCTCCAGCGCGACAAGGCCGCCCCCCGCACGGGGGGTGAACCAGGTCGGGTCGATTGTGAACTTGCTCCAGTCCACCCAACGGATCGAGCCGAAGACCAGCGTGTTCGCCGCAACCCCGGTCTGGAAGTCCAGGTTGATGGCCTGTGGCGTATTGACCTCGGTGCGCGAGGCCAGAACGGCGGTCGCGCCCACATATTCGGTCGTGTCGAATTCGTGCTTGATCTTCGAGAAGTAGGTGATCGCCACGCGCAGGGCGATATCGGGCCGCTCATAGGCGCCGCCGATCACATAGCCCACGCCCCAGTCGCGGTCGAAGGTGACGTTGTAGCCGTTGAGCCCGCCATAGGCGAGGCCCGCCAGCGTCACGTCGGCTTCGGCCTTGGTGGCGCGGATGCCGCCGTGGACCGAGAAATTCTCGTCGAACTTGTAGCGCAGCAGGGCGGTGACGCCCGCGCTGTCCACATGGGCCTGCGTGCCGCCAAGCGCGACCGAGCCGCCCGCGGCCGCCGACGGATATTCGATATCCGCGCCATAGGCCTGATCATAGATCACCGCGACCGAAAGGCTTTTCGACAGATCGTATTTCAGCGCGATGCCGGGCAGGTTGTGGTTCCCCGCCACGCTGCCGGTATCGCGCCCGCCAAAGGCCGCCACGTCCGAGCCGCTGACATTCGGGTTGATCAGGCCAAAGCTCAGCTCGCCATAGTTTCCCTTTTCAAAGATCACCCCGATCGGCTGGCCCGACCTGTCGATCCCGCCCGCCGCCGCCGCCGTGGCGGTCATCGCAAGTGCGCCAAGGGCACCCGTTACATTCTTCATCTCAACCCTCCCCGTTACTGGCCGCCATCCCCGTGACCCCGCGCCGCGTGTGGCGCAAGGTCGCAGCCTGATCACGAAAGCGTAGGGGCGGGGTCGAATCTGGTCAATCAATGACGCGGCGTCACGATTTTGCAACGCTGCGTTGTGGCGAATTTGTCCGGGTTTCGGCGCGGATGTTGATCCAGTTGCCGGCAAAGATCACGGCGGCGCCGATCAGGACCAGCAGGTCCAGCGGTTCGTCATAAAGCGCCATGCCGACAAGGGCGATCAGTGGCAGGCGGATGAAGTCGATGGGCATCACGAAACTTGCGGGCGCAAAGCTGAGCGCGCGGGTCAGGCAGAAATGCGCGAAGACCCCGGCGAACCCGATCAGCAGCAGCCAGGGCGCCGTGTCCGCGGTCGGAAGCGCCATGCGGCCATCCGACATCGCCATGCCCAGCCCCATGCAGAACTGCATCAGCGTCAGCCAGAACAGGATGGAGATCACCGCCTCGCCCTTGCGCACCATGTCGCGCGTCAACAGCGCGCTGACGGCAAAGCCGATGGCGCAGGCGGCGGCGGCCAGAATGCCGGGGCTGAGGTGCGTGGGGCTGGGATGGGCCACGATCAGCACCCCCAGAAAGCCAAGCCCCGCCGCCGCCGCCCGCGCCCGCGTGATCTTTTCCCCCAGCACCAGCGGCGACAGCAGGATGACCCAGACCGGCGCGGTGAATTCCAGCGCAAAGACCTGCGCCAGCGGGATCATGGTCAGCGCCCAGAACCACAGGTTCTGCCCGGTGAAGTGAAAGACGTTGCGCAGCAGGTGTTCGGGCCAGCGGCGCGCGCTGATCAGCCGCATCTGCCCGGTTGCCGCCGCCGCGATCAGCACCAGGATGAAGCCCACCAACGACCGCCATGTCATGATCTCGAACGTGTCATGCACGCCTGCGACCGCGCGTCCCGCGATGGCCATCGAGATGAAGGATGCGATGGAGCCGCTCATCCACAGGGCGGCGGCCAGCGGGCGTTGCGTCATGATCGGGCTCCTCCACCGGGGTTTTGTCGCGGGGCGCGGCGGGAATGTCCAGAGCGCGTGCGGAAAACCGGCTGGACCGCAGGCCATGGGGCACGCCGGGCGGGAATGTCCAGCGCGCGTGTGGAAACCCGCGATGACGAAAACCCGTTGCAGCCCCGCGGCGTTTCCTCTATCCAGCCCGCACAGTGCACCCGTAGCTCAGCTGGATAGAGCGTTGCCCTCCGAAGGCAAAGGCCACACG
>JASGFG010000015.1:0-53876 GCA_047605605.1 Paracoccaceae bacterium
AGGTGCCCATCCTTCCCATGCCCATTCTTCCGACAGGCCGGCCGCTTCTGCAATCTTGCCCGGATGGGGCATCTGTCTACCCGCCCCTTCGGCCGAAGGGGTCCGCTTGTTCCCGGACGAAGGAGGGAGTGCGGCGGATCGTCGGCCTGATCGCTTTGCCTTGGGGCGATCTTCGGTCCTGCGTCGTCGTTTGGCGCGGACAGGAAAGAGGAACGCTTTGCCTACCCTCTCGGGCGCGGCGAAAAGCGGCAAACAATTATCCGACTAAAATAATTGGTATTTACAAACCCGAGTGATTCCGTCATCTATTTGACCGACGCATCCGCCAGCCGTGACAGGCAAGCCGCATCGTCCGAACCCGATACGGAGTTGTCAGATGATCCGCGCGCTGCCCGGCTTTCCGCCCGGCCCCAGATCCCGAAGCGACCAGCCCCCCTCCGAAGGGGCGGCGGAAATTCTCCGCCAGGCGCTGCAAGGGTTCCTTCCGCCGACGGCTGCCCTTTTCCACCTTTTCGACCGCATGGAGACGCCCAAATGAACGCCCGCCTCGACCCTGCCGCCGTCAGCATCACCCGCCTGCCGATCAGTGACCTGCCCGTTCATGACGCCACCGCCCTGACCCGCGGCGGCACGCAGGCCCATATCGTCCTGAACGGTCAGGTCTATTCCCTGCGCATCACCCGCGCGGGCAAGCTGATCCTGACGAAGTAACCAATCGCCGATCGCGACAGCCGGAGGGAATGCCGGCAGCATCGGAAGCGGCCCGCCGATACCCTCGCGGCGGGCCGTATGTTTTCGGAAACCGGGACGGGCGAACCGGCCTTTCCCGGCCGATCCGGCCGCCTGCTGCGGTCCCTGCATCCCGCGCCGGATCATGTTGGGGGAAACCGCAGTTCCGCGCGCAGCCCGCGCCCGCCGTGACCGGACGAAAGCTCCAGCCTGCCGCCGAACAGCGCCGCGATCTCGGCGACGATGGCAAGACCCAGGCCCAGCCCTTCGGGCCGCCCCTCCCCGCCTGCCCCGCGGGCAAACCGCCCGCGCAGGCGCCCCTGCGCGGCGGCGGGAATGCCCGGACCGTCATCGCTGACCGCCAGCACCGCCTGCCCTTCGCGCAAGCCGACGCTGACAGTCACCTCGGCACCGCGCCCGGCATAGGCCAGCGCATTGTCGATCAGGTTCGACAATGCCTCGGCCAGCAGCACGGGTTCGGCCCGGATCGAAACGGGAACCCCCTCGAACCCCAGGTCGATCCCGGCTTCGGCGGCGCGGGGAATGGCCTCGCCCGTCAGGTCGCGGGCCAGGACGGTCAGGTCCATGACCGCCGCCGCAGCACCCGCCGCCGCGTCGACCCGCGCCAGAAGCAGCAGTTGCGCCAGGATCCGCTCGGCATGGGCCAGCGCCGCATCCGCCTTGGCCACCGCCGCATCCGACGCCTCGGGCCTGTCCGCCCGCAGCGCCAGGGCCAGCTGCGTGCGCACCACGGCCAGAGGCGTGCGCAACTGGTGGCTGGCATTGCCGGTAAAGTTCCGCAACGCCTCCAGCGCGGTGGCAAGCCGCGCCATGAAGCTGTTCACGGCCTCGACCAGCCCCTGCACCTCGGCCGGAACCTCGGCGCGGATCGGCGACAGGTCGTCCGGCGACCGGGCGGCGATCTGGTCGCCCAGCCGGTTCAGCGGCCGCAGCGCCAGCGGCACGGCGATCCAGACGATCAGCGCCGCGCCCAGGATCATCCCCGACAGCCGCAGCGCCGAGCGCAGCAGGATCGTCCGCGCCAGCGCGCGGCGGGCCAGCGTCGATTCCGCCACCGTCACCCGGAACGGGATCGATTCCACCCCCGTCGAGACCGTCCGCGCCAGGGTGATGATCCGCACCGGATCGCCCGCGAATGTGCCGTCGGCAAAGCCGCGCCCGTCGGCATCCGGCGTGGCGGGCGTCAGGGTCTGGTATCCAGTCAGGAACCCCAGCGGCCCATCGACGCGATAGAACACCCGGTCCTGCGCGGTCGAGGTCAGCATCTCCAGCGCGGAATAGGGGATGTCGACCTGAAGCCCGGTATCCTCGTTCACCGTCACCCGTTCTGCAATGGCAAGGGCCGATCCGGTCAGAACCCGGTCGGAGACGGCGGTCGCGGTCTCGACCGCCTCGCCCCAGGTGTCGGCCATGGCCAGCAGGCCCAGCACGGCCGTTGCGGCCAGAAGCCAGCCCAGAAGGCGGCGCCGCAGGCTGGCCATCAGGCCGACCTGTCGATGTAATAGCCGATGCCGCGCGCCGTGCGCAGCTGCACGCCAAAAGGGGCCAGACGGCGGCGCAGGCGGCTGGCATATTGCTCGATCGCATTGTCGGACAGGCTGTCGTCCAGGCTGGTCAGCGACTGGACGATCGCCTCTTTCGTGACGACCTTGCCCGCCCGCATGAACAGCAGTTCCAGCAGCGCGTGTTCGCGCGCGGGCAGGTCCAGCGCCTGGCCCCCGGCGGTGAACCGCCGCCCGGCCAGATCCAGCACCACCTCGCCCACCGTCACCGCCGCGGCGCGCAGTCCCGCCTGCCGGCGCAAGAGCGAGCGCACCCGCGCCTCGAATTCACCGATGTCGAACGGCTTGACCATGTAGTCGTCGGCGCCAAGGTCCAGCCCCCTGACCCGATCCTCGGCCGCGCCCCGCGCGGTCAGGATCATCACCGCCGCCTGATTGCCCCGCGCCCGCATCTTGCGCAGCACCGACAGCCCGTCCATCTGCGGCAGGTTCAGGTCCAGGATCACCAGATCGAAATTCTCGGCCGCGGCCAAGGCCTCGGCACTGGCGCCGTCGCCCACCCGGTCGACGGCATAGCCCGACTGGACCAGCAGCGCCTCCAGCGCCTCGGCCAGTTGGCCGTTGTCCTCGACCAGAAGTATCCGCACGCCCGTCCCTTCCTTCCGGCCCGAATGTCCCGGCGGCCCGGCCGGGACGGTGACGGGACAGCGCCCCGCGCCCGACCATAGCGCCCGGCGCGGAAGTTGTGAACCGGCCCGCGCCCTGCCATGATGCGGCGATGATCGCCCGCCTGACGCTCGCCCTGATCCTGTGTGCCATCGCGCCTGCCGCGCCAGTTTCGGCCGCCGTCTTCACCTATCCCGCCCCGTCCGGCGCGACGGGCGATCAGGTGGTGATCTACTCCTCGCTCGACGAACATATCGCGGCGCCGCTGATCAGCGGGTTTCAGGCGGAAAACCCCGATGTCTCGGTGCGTTACGAGGAACTTTTGACAGGCGAGATGAACGACCGCATCATCGCCGAAACCGATGCGGGGCAAGCGACGGCGGATTTCGCCTTTTCCTCGGCCATGGATCTTCAGGTCAAGCTGGCCAACGACGGCTATGCGCGCGAGACGGAAACCCCCGAATCCGCCGCCTGGCCCCGCTGGGCGAACTGGAGGAACACCGCCTATGCGCTGACCTTCGAGCCTGCGGTGCTGGTCTATTACAAGCCCGCCTTCGCCGGCTCCGCCCCCCCTTCGACCCGGTTCGAGCTGGTGAACTGGCTCCGCCAGGGCGGCGCGGCGGTCAGGGGCAGGATCGGCACCTACGACATCGAAAGATCGGCGGTCGGCTATCTGTTCCTGGCCCGCGACCAGGATCATTTCGCCGACATCTGGTCGGTGGTGCGCGCCATGGGGGCCGCGGGTGTGCAGCAGTTCCCCACCAGCCAGGACATCCTGGCCCGCGTGTCGGACGGGCGGCTTCTGGTCGGCTACAACATCCTCGGCTCCTATGCCGCCGACTGGGCGCGCGACCATCCCGATGTGGGGCTGGTCCTGCCCCGCGACTTTACCGTCGTGGTCAGCCGGGTGGGCCTGGTTCCCCGCGCCGCGCCGCGGCCCGATCTGGGGGGCCGGTTCCTAGGGTTCTTCATGTCGAAGGCCGGACAGACCATCGTTGCGGAAAAGCTGCGCCTTCCCGCCGTCAGCCTGGAGGTTTCGGACGAAAACAGCGCCCGCGCGATGGAGGCGGCGCTTGGCGCGCAGCTGCGCCCCGTCGCGGTCAGCCCCGGCCTGCTGGTCTATCTGGATCAGGCCAAGCGCGCCCGCCTGATCGCGCGGTGGAAGGCCGCGCTGGCGGGACAGTGACGGGGTTTTCCCACTCTGCCCGGCTTTTGAGCGAAAAATCTGGCTTTCTGTCAGCTTTGTGACAGGTTCATATGCAGTATCGGCATACCTGACATGACGTCCGGTCCGCGCCACCCGCGCGGCTGATGGGAGGAGATCCAAGATGAAACACACCCTTTTCGCAGGGCTGGTTGCGGCTGCGCTGGCCGTGCCCGCCTTTGCCGAAGATTACACGATCATCGCCCCCGCGGCCCCCGGCGGCGGCTGGGACCAGACGGCCCGCACCATGCAGGAAGTGCTGCAATCCGAAAAGATCTCGGGCGCGGTGCAGGTTCAGAACGTCCCCGGCGCGGGCGGCACGGTGGGTCTGGCGCAGTTCGTGTCGCAGAACGCGGGCAAGTCCGACCAGCTGATCGTCGGCGGTTTCGTCATGGTCGGCGCGATCCTGACCAATGCCTCGCCCGTGTCGCTGGCCGATGTGACCCCCATCGCCCGGCTGACCGGCGAATATGAGGCCATCGTGGTCCCCGCCTCGTCCGAGATCAAGGACATCAACGGGCTGATCGAAAAGCTGAAGGCCGATCCCGGCTCGGTCTCGTGGGGCGGCGGCTCGGCGGGCGGCACGGACCATATCGCCGTCGGCCTGATCGCCAAGGCCGCCGGGGTCGAGCCGACCAGGATCAACTACATCGCCTATTCCGGCGGTGGCGAGGCGCTGGCCGCGATCCTGGGCAGCCAGGTGACGGCGGGCGTGTCGAGCCTGGGCGAGTTCAAGGCGCAGGCCGATGCCGGGACGCTGCGCATCCTGGCCGTGACCTCGGAGGAGCGGATCGCGGGTGTCGATGCGCCGACGCTGAAGGAGTCCGGGCTGGACGTGGTGCTTCAGAACTGGCGGATGGTCGCCGCCGCGCCGGGGCTGAGCGCCGAGCAGACCGCCGCGATTTCCGCCGATATCGAGAAGATGGCAAAATCCAAGGCCTGGCAGGACCAGCTGGCGACCAAGGGCTGGTCGGACACCTATCTGGCCGGCGACGCCTTCAAGGCGCAGCTTGAAAAGGACATCGCCTCGACCTCGGCCGTCCTCAAGGACATCGGTCTGGTGAAATGAGCGGGTATAACCCCGGAAAGCGCCGCCCCGACTGGGCGGCGCTGGTCGTCGCGGTGATCCTGGCCCTTGTGGCCGGGATCATCTGGCACGATGCGGCGCGCCTGCCGCAAAACGGCGGCTATGGCGGGGTCGGGCCCGCGGATGTGCCGCGCTGGATCGCGGTCGCGCTGGCGCTGCTGGCCGTCTGGTCGGCCGTCGCCACCTTTCGCGAGGAGCCGGCCCCGCGCCAGCCGCAGGCGGCGGCCCCGGTGCTGTGGCTGATCGCGGGGCTTCTGCTGCAACTGCTGCTGCTGAAACCGGCGGGATTTTCCATCGCCACGGGCATCCTGTTCGCCTGTTCGGCCGCGGCCTTTGGCAGGAAGAAACTGTGGATCACCCTGCCGGTCGGCATCGTCTTCGGGCTGGTGATCTATGCCATCTTCGGCGGCCTTCTGGAACTGAGCCTGCCCGCCGGTCCGATGGAGCGGGTTCTCACGTCGCTGTTTTCGGGGAGCTGAGTGATGGACAGCCTTTCGCTGCTGATGAACGGCATGGCCGCGGCCATGGACCCGATGCTGCTGCTTTACTGCCTGATCGGGGTGACGCTGGGCACCGCGGTCGGCGTGCTGCCGGGGATCGGGCCGGCGCTGACGGTGGCGCTGCTGTTGCCGGTCACCTATGGCCTCGACCCGGCCGGGTCGCTGATCATGTTCGCGGGCATCTATTATGGCGGGATGTATGGCGGGTCGACCACATCCATCCTGCTGAACACGCCGGGGGAAAGCGCCTCGATCGTCACCGCGCTGGAGGGCAACAAGATGGCCCGCGCCGGTCGCGGCGGCCCTGCCCTTGCGACCGCCGCCATCGGGTCGTTCATCGCCGGTCTGATCGCCACGCTGGCCCTGGCCTTTCTGGCGCCGACGGTGGTGAAATTCGCGCTGTCCTTCGGCCCGCGCGACTATTTCGCGCTGATGATCCTGGCCTTCGTCACCGTGTCCTCCGCCTTTGGCGACAGCACGAGGAAGGGGCTGATCTCGCTGTTCGCCGGGCTGGCGCTTGCGCTGGTCGGGATCGACCAGCTGACGGGGCAGGCGCGGCTGGCCTTTGGCGTGCCGCAGCTGCTGGACGGGGTGGAGGTGACGACACTGGCCGTCGCCATGTTCGCTCTGGGCGAGGCCTTCTATGTCGCCGCACAGCGGGACACCGAAACCGACGAGGTGATCGCGGTCAAGGGGTCGGTCTGGATGTCGAAAACCGACTGGGCCCGGTCGTGGAAGCCCTGGCTGCGCGGCACCGTCATCGGCTTTCCCATCGGGGCGATGCCGGCGGGGGGCGCGGAAATCGGCACCTTCCTGTCCTATGCCGCCGAAAAGCGTCTGACCAAGCACCCCGAGGAATTCGGCAATGGCGCCATCGAGGGCGTGGCGGGACCAGAGGCTGCGAACAACGCCTCGGCCGCCGGAACGCTGGTGCCGCTCTTGACGCTGGGGCTGCCCACATCGGCCACGGCGGCGATCATGCTGGCCGGGTTCCAGCAGTTCGGCCTGCAACCCGGGCCGCTGCTGTTCGCGACCAATCCGGGGCTGGTGTGGAGCCTGATCGCATCCCTTCTGATCGCCAACCTGATGCTGGTGGTGCTGAACCTGCCGCTGATCGGGCTGTGGGTGCGGCTGCTGACCATTCCGAAGCCGTGGCTTTACGCCGGGATCCTGGTGTTCGCGACCTTGGGGACCATCGGGGCCAACCCCTCGCCGGTGGAGTTGTCCATGCTGCTGATCTTTGGCCTGATGGGCTATGCGATGCGGGTCTATGGCTATCCCATCGCGCCGGTGGTGGTGGGCCTGATCCTTGGGCCGATGGCGGAACAGCAGTTGCGCCGGGCGTTGCAGATCAGCCAAGGCGACATCACCACGCTGGTCGCCTCACCCCTATCGGCGATCCTGCTGGCGATTGCGGCGATCGCGCTGATCCTGCCGCTGATCCTGCGGGCGCGCGGCAAGGGCGAGGTGCTGAACCAGCTTCAGGCGAACGAGGACTGATCAGACCCTTGACCCATCAAAAGGCCCCGGCATGGTCCGGGGCCTTTTGTCATGCGCCCCGCGCATGACGGGAATCGTCAATGCTGCATTGCGGCGAGGCCGAGCAAAGCCCATGTTCCTCTTGTCAAACGATGACAGAAAGAGAGATCGACATGACCGCCCTCCGCTCCGCCCTGAACCGCTTCATTGCGTTCCTGGACGTGATGGACGCCGCAGTTTCCGCCTCCGCCGCCGTGCGGTTGCATCAGAGCCCCGCCGCGCGCGACCTGCGCCGTCTGGGCATCGACACCAACAGCCCTGCCATTGCCAGCATGGGCCGGTTCTGATCGACCCCCTGCCCGCATGATGCCAAGGCCCGCCATCGGCGGGCCTTTTACTATTGCGCCGGACGCATGACTGCCCGAAATGGAAAAGGCCGCCCGAAAAGGGCGGCCTTTCCTCGACAGTGTGATGGGCGCGAGGTTACTCCGCCGCCTCCACCGCCGGATTGGCCCGGTTCCACCGGATCGAGGACCAGAGCGCGATCCCGATCAGGCCCGCGCCGCCCAGGCCCGTGATCACCTCGGGGATATGCGTCAGCGACTGCACATACATGATCACCGACAGGATCAGGATCGCGTAGAACGCCCCGTGTTCCAGATAGCGGTATTGCGCCAGCGTGCCCTTTTCCACCAGCATGATGGTCATCGACCGCACATACATCGCGCCGATCCCCAGGCCGATGGCGATGATGAACAGGTTCTGTGTCAGCGCAAAGGCGCCGATTACGCCGTCGAAACTGAACGAGGCGTCCAGCACCTCCAGATACAGGAACGCGCCGATGCCGCCTTTGGCCGCGCCGGTGGCCATTTCCTGCGACTTGTCCAGGAATCCGCCCACCACCTCGACCAGCAGATAGGTCAAAAGGCCCCAGATCGCCGAATGGAAGAACACGTTCGCCGCCACCGGGCCAAGATCGGGGTCGTCGCTGTTGCCGATGATGCGCGAGAAGATCAGCATGATCACCAGCACGAAGGCGATCTCGATCCCCTTGATCGAGGAATACTTCGAGATCTTTTCCTCGATCCAGCCGACCCAGTGCACATCCTTTTCGTGATCGAAAAAGAAGTTCAGCGCCACCATCATCAGGAACGTGCCGCCAAAGGCCGCGATCGGCAGGTGGGCGTCATGCATGATCTCGGCATAGCGTTCGGGCTGGGTCGCGGCCATGACCATCGCGGTCCACGGGCCGACCTGCGCGGCGATGACGACGATCAGCAGCGGGAACACGATCCGCATCCCGAACACGGCGATCAGGATGCCCCAGGTCAGGAACCGCCGCTGCCAGACGGGGGTCATGTCTTTCAGCTTGTTGGCGTTGACGATGGCATTGTCGAAGGACAGGCTGATCTCCAGCACCGCAAGCACGGCGCAGATGAAGAACACCGTCAGAGTGCCGGACAAAGTACCGGTCGTCTGCCACCCCAGCCAGCCGCCAAGCGCCAGACCGATGACGGTGGAAATGATGGCCCAAGTCAGATAGCTGAGCGTGGATTTCTGCGGATTGGCCTGCATCAGACGCGCCCCCTGTCAGGAATGCACATCGCAAAAGCGCAGCAAAGCTGCGGATCATCGGTTTTCATGAAAAACAAGGTCCGGGCGGCAGTCATCTGGGTGGCGCCGACATCGCGTGAGTGCCGCATACTCACACCAGAGGGACCCGGTCACCGAGATTCGACCCGTTTCACAAACGAGTGAACAGCAGATAGGGCACCGCTCCAGCTTCGGCAAGGGGGTTTACGTCATATCCGTCGCAATTTTCGCAACGGGTTTGGTCCCCTTTCCCCGCGCCCCGCGTAAGGCCGATACAAACGCGACACCGGCGCCCGGCAAAGGCATCGGCAGGGGGCGGCCGAATATGGCGACACCCTCTTGCAGCTTTCCGAGCACCGGGTTAAACGCTTGCCACTCTTGGACAACGGCGGGTTGGCGGAGAGGTTACGCAGCGGATTGCAAATCCGTGAAGACCGGTTCGATTCCGGTACCCGCCTCCATTCCCCACTTTTTGCTGGATTTCCTGTGATCTTCGCCAGAAGTGATCATTGATTTCATTGAGAAAATAGACTGTAAGCGATCTTCTGCGGGAAGATGGGCTGTGGCCACCCAACTTGTGTGGGTATCGAATGCGGGTATTCTCGGAAACGTCGATACCCACATACCCGCAGGACCGATTCAGATGCCCTTGACCGATGCCGCCTGTCGTGGCGCAAGGCCCGATCCCTCTGGCAAACCACGGAAATTGCCGGATGGCGGCGGTCTCTTGCTGTTCGTCTCGCCATCGGGCGGCAAGCTGTGGCGCATGCGGTATAGGTTCGAAGGTAAGGAAAAGGTGCTGTCCTTCGGGGCCTACCCGGATGTGAAGTTGGCCGATGCCCGCGCCCTGCGTGACAAGGCCAAGCGGGCACTGGCCGAAGGGCGCGACCCTGGGGCCAATGCCAAGGCCGCGCTGACCGCCCCTGTCGGGGACACGTTCGAAGCCGTGGCGCGGGAATGGATCAAGGCTCAGTCGGCTACATGGTCGCCCGCCCATAGTGCCCGCATCCTGTCGCGCTTCGAACGGGACGTGTTCAAGGCGATTGGTTCAACCGCCGTGGCCGAAGTGACTGCCCCGCAGATTCTCGCCATGTTGCGCCCCGTGGAAGACCGCGCCCCGGACGTGGCGGGCCGCATCCGCATGACGACCGGGGCCATCATGCGCTACGCCATTGCAACAGGCAGGGCGTCCCGTGATCCCGCCGCAGACCTTCGCGGCGCACTACGCCCGACGCCCCGTGTGAAACACATGGCCCGGATCGAAGCCGGGGAACTCTCGGGCTTCCTCTGGAAGCTGGCGCGCTATGACGGCGAACCGCAGACCCGCCATGCCATCGAATTCGTGATGCACACCTTTGTTCGGACCAGTGAATTGCGGTTCGGTCGCTGGTCAGAGATCGAAGGCGATCAGTGGCGCATTCCGGGCACCCGCATGAAGATGGGCCGCGATCACATCGTTCCGCTGACCCGACAGAGCCTTGCCATCTTGGCCAAGCTAAAAGCCATCGCAGGCGACTCCGAATGGATCGTGCCGGGCGGGCGCAGCGGCAAGCCGATCAGCGAAAACACCATGTTGTTCGGCATGTATCGCCTTGGCTATCACGGGCGGGCGACGATCCATGGATTCCGGGGCTTGGCGTCAACCGTCCTGAACGAAAGCGGGCTGTGGTCGGTCGACGCCATCGAAAAGCAACTTGCCCATGAGCCGAAGGACAAGGTGCGGCGCGCATATAATGCCGCGCAGCTATTACCCGAGCGGAAACGAATGCTTGATTGGTGGAGCGATTATATCGAAAGCGCCGCCAAAAAGTCAGACACTGACTTATCCGACCTCTTGGGCGGCTAAGGACATGTCACGGTTCATCCTTCAAGGGGTGTGCCACAAAATGACAACATTGTAATTCATCTGCCACATCGACTCAAGCTATACGCCCCTGCTAAAATGCAGGCATGAAGAAAGCCCCGCAGCGGTCAAACTGGCGGGGCCTTCAATGAAAAGCAAGCGTGGTCGATATGGAAGAATATACTGAATCGCGCCAATTGGCGCAAGTCCCTTTCAAGGCTCCTGCAACTGACCTGAGCGACATTCTGTTTGGGGAAATACCCCCCTATGCGTCTCAGTGCGCCCCATTGGATAAAGTAAACCGCGACCTAATCGGTGCAGGCGCATCGCTGCACTGGCTTCACGTCAAGGCAAAGAACCCGGTCGAGGCGCGCTGGTCCGAACTCCCGAACCGCAGCGAATCAGACCTGCGCGGCAGCTATTGCGAGGGGCAGAATATCGGCATCCGCTTGGGGCGACCGTCGCAGATCGACGGGGACTTCCTGCACCTCGTCGACCTAGACATCAGGGACGCCAGCAAGGCGGGCGAGGCATGGGCGGCGCTTCTGTCCATTTGGCCTGCCGCCAAGCTGTTCCCGTCTGTTGTCAGCGGAAGCGGTGGCGAGTCGCGGCACCTATACTTCCTGAACGGCAGGCCCTTGAAAGGCAGGAAAATCAATCATTCCGAAGGCTTCTCAATGGTCTTTGACCATCGGTTGAACCGGGACGTGAAGAAGTGGGACTGGGAAATAGAACTTTTCGGGACGGGCAAGCAAGCCGTCCTGCCGCCTTCGATCCACCCAGTTTCCGGGCAATCCTACTATTGGGAACGGAACTTGGAGTTTGGTCTCGGGATGTGGATCGACCCGCAGTCATTGGCTCGTTTCGAAGCGGGGACCGTTGCCGATGCGACCGATAGCGATGATGACCTTCTGTTCCTAGAAGACGTGCAGGCAGCAAAGCCGCACGATCTGACGGCCGCTCAGGTGACGGAAATCTTGAATGATTTGCCCGATGACTGGGTTGAAGACCGGGAGCATTGGCTGACAGCCGGGGCCGCGGTTCATCATCAGTTTCAGGGCAAGCCCGAGGGTTTTGAAGTCTGGTGTGCGTGGTCAAAAGCATCTGTCAAATTTAACCATGCAGATGCGCGGCGGGTTTGGAAGTCTTTCAAGGGATCAAAGAACCCCAAGACAATGCGAACCCTCATTCAAGCATCGGAGTGGTCGTCAAACCCAATTCTCGCTCTGAACAAAGATCACGCTGCAATAATGGTTGGCGCTAAATTTCGCATTCTTCGTGAAGGTAACAGCAACTTTGAAATATTTCCGCCAGAGGAACTTCATAAACTGAACGCCAATAATCGCGTTCCAGTTTCCGGCGAAAAGAGAACAGAGGCTATCACCTCTGCCTGGATGCGGCATCCGAAACGCCGGACCTTTACTGGCGGCTTGGTCTTCAATCCGAAATCCACACCCGCCGACGCTTATAATATCTGGCGCGGCTGGGCAGTTCAGCCTGATTGCACTGCTTCCTGCAAGCTGTTTCTGGATCACTTGCGCCATGTTGTCTGTGATGGCGGCGAACGGGAATATCAGTGGCTCTTAGGATGGATGGCGCATCTGGTTCAGCATCCCGAACAGAAACCGGGCACGGCGGTTGTGCTGCGCGGCGCGAAGGGCGCTGGCAAGGATACTGTGGGCAACTATCTGGGTGCGCTGTTCCCCCGACACCACGTCACCATTTCCCAGCCCGAACACCTCACCGGCCGCTTCAATGCCCATCTGGAAAATGCCCTGCTGTTGCACCTTGAGGAAGGTTATTGGGCCGGGGACAAGCAGGCAGAAGGCGTTCTGAAGAACCTGATCACCTGCCCGACCCTGCAAATTGAGCGCAAGGGGATCGACCCGTATGAAATCGACCACTTCGCACGGCTTCTGATTACGTCCAACGCCGATTGGGTTGTCCCTGCCACGCGGGGCGAGCGGCGGTATTTCGTGCTGGATGTGTCGTCAGCGCGGGCCAAGGATTCCGCATACTTCGGCGCGATTGCCCGCGAACGGGACAACGGCGGAAAAGGCGCGCTTCTGCACTTCCTGCAAGAGTATGACCTGAGCGAATTCGACGTGCGCAACCCGCCTGAAACGACCGGGCTGACCCAACAGAAGTTGGCGGGGCTGCTGAATGTAGATGCTTGGTGGTATGACCGGCTGAGCAATGCCCGTCTGCCTCAGGGAGGCGACGGGTTCGACAGGGAACCGAAGTGGCGGGACGGGCCGATCAGCATTTCCCGCGAAGACCTGAAAACCGACTATGAAGGATGGCTTGCACGCCGAAAGTGGCATGGCGAACCACTGTCAGTCGCGGCGTTCGGAAAGAAACTGCGCGCCATGTGCTGCGGGCTGCGCGACGAGCGGCAACGCACGTCTGGCGGAAGGACGAGACACTATGTCTTCCCTCCCTTGACTGAGGCGCGGGCCGCGTTCGCCGCGTATATCGGGGGGACCCTGGAATGGGACGACTGATCATAGCCCCGAAGATTTTCGGGATGGCAGGCAGTCGACCCGATCAGGAAGCGGGCCAAGCTGTCCAAGGTCAGGCCCAAGGCTCAAGCCGCCGCATCTGTAAGAAAAAACAACAAAAACAATGCACAAACCAAGTGGTCCAAGTGGTCCAAGTTGTTTCAACTTTGGTCAGGATGGCACCGGCTGGGGCCGCAGAAACCTTCCCAAGGCTGGCGGCATCGCCAGTACCGATGGCAGCGGCGTGGACCACTTGGGCCACCTAGACCATTCAAGGAATCCAATGGGTTACAAGGATGGCCCCTGTGGACCTCGCCTTGTCGCCCCTGGACAGCCGGGACCGCGACGGCTTCGTTGAACCGCGAGGCGCTGGGCGCATCCCTTCTGATCAACTGCAACAAAGAGGAATGACATGACCTTCAAGGAATACCTGACCAGACGGCAGACCCGCGACAACATCCAAGGCGACTTCGTGCGGGATGCGAAATCCGACTTAACCATGCCAGATGTGACGACATGGGCCGAATTGAAGCGGCACTTGCTGCGCCGCAACGCCTGCGACGGGGCGCTGGAAGCTGTGGAGTTGGTCTGGTCGGCTTATCAGGCGAGACTGCGGCGCATCTGAAATGCACGAAACTCCCGTATGGTTTGCATCTTGATGGTTGTCAGGGTGAGGCCAAATATCCCCCTTAACGAGAGGTTTCAGCTTGGATTACCATTACACCCTGTTCATTGACGAGGCGGGCGACGACAAGGTTGAACGCCTCAAACCTGAAAACCCGGATGGAAACTCGGAATGGCTGTGCCTGGGCGGTTATCTGATCCGGGCCGATCTGGAGAGCGATCTGGACAGGCGCAGGGATGACATCCTGACCGCTGTCGGTGGCAAGCCGGGCGGGGTTCTGCATTTCCAGAAGCTGCACCCGAAGAACCGCATGAAAGCCGTGCAGACCTTGGCTATCAAAGCCAACGCAGCGCGGGGCTTCGTGGTGTGTTCCTGCAAGCAGACCATGCTGGACCACCACAACGCTCGTGCCGCGGCCGCTTCAAGCAATCAGCGTGACTACCTTTACAACTGGGTCGCGCGCCTGCTTTTAGAACGGGTGACCCCCTATGTCGCTGCCCATGCCCAGCGCAACGGGATCGAAAAGCCCGTCTTGCGCATCGTGATGGCGAGTCGTCGGGGGCACCACTTCGGGCAATTCAAAGCCTATGTTCAGCAACTGATCAATCAGGCCACGGCGGGCACCACCTACCTGTCCACCCGGCAGATTGCTGCGGACGTGTTGCGGTACAACCTGATCGAACTTGCCCACGCGCCCAGCCAAGCGGGGCTGCAACTGGCCGATGTGCTGGTCAGCGCCTTTTTCCAGTCCATCGAACAAGCCTCGCCCCATCACGCCGACAAGGTGGCGCTGCACCTGCGCCCGCTCATGGCCGAGCGCAGAACGACCAGTGGACGCCAGACTCGGCGGGATGGCGAGGGCGTGACGTTCTTTCCCGACCGGAAGGCCGTGCATCTTCTGACCCCGGAACAGGCCAAGTTCTTTGAACATTTCGGCTATGACATGGGCTGGCTGAAATCCCGCAAGGCTCAGAAAAACAAGCAGACCTTCACCCAAGCCCAGCGCATGTGGTCACGCGAGGCGTGAAGGGGTTTCGGCTTGCAGGTCGACCGGGGGAAGTGGTCTAACAGTTGAAAAAGTTACGGTAGGGGCAGGCATGAGCCACGAACAGGTTGATCGAATTCTTACGCAATTTCGGGAACTTTCCAGCGACGAGCGCGGCAAGGGCCGCATGTTCGAACGGCTAATCGCAAACTACCTTGTCAGGGACCCGCAGTATTCCGACCTTCTGGAACACGTCTGGCTTTGGGAAGAATGGCCCGACCGGAAGGGCGCAGATACCGGCATTGATCTTGTCGCCCGTGAAAAGGCGACCGGGGACTACTGGGCGATCCAGTGCAAGTTCTTTGATCCAAACCACACGATCCAGAAACCAGACATCGACTCCTTCCTGTCGGCATCGGGCAAGCAGTTCGCCACCAATGACGGCAGCAAGCAGTTCGCGCGCCGCATCGTCGTGTCGACCACAGACAAGTGGAACCGGAACGCCGAAAGCGCCATCGAAGGGCAGACCATCCCTGTTTCGCGGATCAGCCTGTCCGATCTTGCCGAAAGCCCGATTGATTGGACGGAATTCAGCCTTACCCGGCCTGACCTGATCCGCCTGCGCCCCAAGAAGACACCTCTGCCGCATCAGGATGAAGCCATTGCCGCCGTGCTGGACGGCATGGAAACGGTGGACCGGGGCAAGCTGATCATGGCTTGCGGCACCGGCAAGACCTTTACGTCGCTGCGGCTGGCCGAAAGCATTGTGCCCGAGGGCGGGCGCGTCCTGTTCCTGGCCCCGTCCATTTCGCTGGTGGCGCAGACGCTGCGGGAATGGACGGCACAGGCGCATGACCCGATCCACGCCTTTGTCGTCTGTTCCGACAGCAAGGTAGGCCGCGACGAGGAAGACCTTCGCACCCATGACCTTGCCTATCCGGCCACCACCGACGCGCGCAAGCTGGCGTCAGCGGCGCAGGCCCTGACCCACGGGCGGCGCGTTGTCGTGTTCTCGACCTACCAATCAATCCAAGTGGTCGCAGATGCCCAGCGCGCCGGGCTTGGCGATTTTGACCTGATCATCTGCGACGAGGCGCACCGGACCACCGGCCTGACCCTGCCGGGCGAAGACCCGTCCGACTTCGTGAAGGTCCACAGCAACGGCGTGGTGCGCGGCACAAAGCGCCTCTATATGACCGCCACACCCCGCATCTATGCCGATGCGTCCAAGACCAAGGCCGATCAGAGCGAAGCCGTCCTGTTCTCAATGGACGATCCCGACACGTTCGGCCCGGAATTCTACCGGCTGGGCTTCGGCAAGGCCGTCGAACGTGACCTGCTGTCTGAATACAAGGTGCTGATCGTCGCCGTCGAACAGGACAAGATGGGCGACGTGGCCAACCGCTACAACCGCGCCTATCGGCTGGACGACAAGAAGGCTATCGACATCAACTTCGCCACCAAGATCGTTGGAAGCTGGAAGGGCCTGTCGAAAAAGGGCCTTGTCCTGGTGGACGAGGACGGCGAACAGGAAGCCCTGACCGAAGACACCGAACCGATGCGCCGAGCGGTGGCCTTTTCGCGGTCCATCAAGGCATCGCAACAGATCACCGATGTGTTCGGCAAGCTGGCCGAACTCTATGCCGAGACCTATCAGCCTGAAGACGTGCCCGACATGGTGGATTGCCACCTGCAACACGTCGACGGCACGATGAACGCCCTGCAACGGTCTTCGGCGCTGGACTGGCTGAAAGACAACCCCGGCTCGAACAAATGCCGCATCCTGTCGAACGCGCGCTGCCTGTCCGAAGGCATTGACGTGCCCGCGCTGGATTCCGTGGTGTTTTTCGACACGCGGGAATCCATCGTCGACATCGTGCAGTCGGTCGGCCGCGTCATGCGCAAGGCGCAGGGCAAGAAATACGGCTATATCATCCTGCCCGTCTGCATGCCGTCCAAGAATGTGGCCGATTACAACGGCTATATCGAAAGCGACCCGCAGTTCCGCAGCATATGGAAGGTGATCAAGGCCCTGCGCGCCCATGACGACAGTCTGGTCGACGAAGCCGAATTCCGCCGCAAGATCAAGGTCGTCTCTGGCGGCGAAAAGACCGGCGAAGGCGAAGGGGACGGCGGCGGCGACACGCTGCCCTTGGACTTCCCGGCCCTGCCAATCGACGCCATCAGCGAAGCCGTCTATGCCGCCATCCCCAAGAAACTGGGCGACCGCGAATATTGGAGCGAATGGGCCAAGTCCATTGGCGGCGTGGCCGAACGCCTGATCGCCCGCATCAAGGCGATGATAGCGGGCAACCCCGAAGTGGCCGAGGAATTCGCCCGCTTCGTCAAGGGCCTGCAAGACACGTTGAACCCCGCCGTCACATCCGACGACACGGTGGAAATGCTGGCCCAGCACATCCTGACCATGCCCGTCTTTCAGGCCCTGTTCGCGGGCACCGATTTCCCGGCCCACAACGCCGTGGGCAAGGCGCTGGAAGCCATCGTCCAGAAACTTGATGCCGGATCGGTGGACAGCGAGACCGAGGGCCTGCAACGCTTCTACGACAACGTGCGCGAACGCATCAGCCTGGCGAAAAGCGACAAGTCGAAACAGGACATCATCCGCAACCTCTACGACACGTTCTTCAACAATGCCTTCCCCCGCATGGCGGAACGACTGGGCATCGTCTACACGCCCGTTCCCGTGGTCGACTTCATCCTGCGCAGCGCCGACGCCGCCCTGCGCCGTCACTTCGGGCAGTCGCTGTCCAGCGACGGGGTGCAGATTCTTGACCCCTTCACCGGCACCGGCACCTTCCTGGTGCGGCTGATCCAGTCGGGACTGATCCCGCCCGAGGCGCTGGCGCGCAAATACGGCGGCGAACTTCACGCCAACGAACTGGTGCTGCTGGCCTATTACATCGCCACGGTGAATATCGAGACCGCCTATCACGGCGCGACCGGCACTTATCGCTCGTTTGACGGCATGATCCTGGTCGACACTTTCCAGATGACCGAAGACGGCGATCTGGTGGACCGCGTGGTCCTGCCCGAAAACAACGAACGCGCCGAGCGGCAGAAGGCACAGCCCATTCAGGTGATCGTCGGCAACCCGCCCTATTCGGCGCAACAAGACAGCGAGAATGACGACAACAAAAACCTGAACTACCCGACGCTGGACGCCAAGATCAGAGGCACCTATGCCGCCAAGTCAAATTCCAAGCTGGCCAAGAACCTCTATGACTCCTACGTCCGCGCGATCCGCTGGGCCTCAGATCGCATAGCAGATCGGGGGATCGTCGCCTATGTGACCAATGGGTCTTTCCTTGACGCCAACAATATGGACGGGCTGCGCCTCAGCCTGACGGACGAGTTCAGCCACCTCTATGTATTCAACCTGCGTGGCAAGGCGCATGGCCAAGGCGAAATCAGACGTAAAGAGGGCGGCGGCATCTTTGCCGAAGGGTCAAAAACCCGCGTGGCGATCACAATCATGGTCAAGGACCCGGCCCACGATGGCCCGTGCCAACTGCGTTATCACGACATCGGGGACTATCTCAGTAGCGAAGAAAAACTGGCGATTGTCGAAGACTTCGCTAGCATCGACAACATTCCGTGGCAACGCCTCAGCCCAAATGCTGCTGGCGACTGGGCAGAACAGCGTGATCCGGCATTTTCCCGGTTTGCGCCGCTTGGCGACAAGGACAATGCGTCCCCCGAAGTGCTGTTCAACTTCTATTCCTATGGCGTCGTTACCAACCGCGACCAATGGGTCTACGACTCGTCTGCGCTTGCCTTGCAGGACAAGATGCAACGCATGATCACGGCCTATAACGAGGAAACCGCCCGATACGAAAAAGCCTGCGCCGGTAAATCAAAGGATGATCGGCCGAAGATCGAAACTGTCGTTTCGACCGATGCGCGCCGCATTAGCTGGACCCGTGCCTTGAAGGCCGATGCGTCCCGCTTCAAGCGCCATGACTATGAGGAAAACGCAATTATTGCAGCGTCTTACCGGCCGTTCAACAAACAATGGATGTATTTCAACCGCCGCTTCAACGAAATGGTCAACCGCGTTCCGGCCATGTTCCCGACGCCGCGACACGGCAACATCGTCATTTCCAGCACGGGCGTTGCGGATCGCAAGGGCTATTCCGCCCTGGTGACGGACCACGTTCCCAACATGCACCTTACCGACACCGGACAGTGTTTCCCGCTCTACTGGTATGAGCGAGTCGGCGAGGACGAAGGCCAGCCCCAAGGCGAAATGTTCACCGATGCTGCCCAGCCCGACGCCGAAGGCTACATCCGCCGCGATGCGATTTCCGACTGGGCGCTGGGCGAATATCGCCGCCGCTACGCCGATGAGGCCATCACCAAGGAAGACATCTTCTGGTATGTCTACGGCATCCTGCATTCCCCCGAATACAAGGATCGCTTTGCGTCAGACCTGAAAAAGATGGTCCCCCGCATTCCCTACGCCGCCGATTTTCGCGCGTTCAGCAATGCAGGCCGCGAACTGGGCCAGTGGCATCTGGCCTATGAAACGGTGGAACCTTATCCGCTGACCGAAGACTACAGCCGTCTGGTGATGGAAGCCACCGACTGGCGCGTTCATAAGATGGTCTTCGGCAAGCGCGGTGGCGAAAAGGACAAGTCCGCCATCGTCTTCAACCCGCATGTCACCCTGCGCGGCATCCCGCTGGAAGCCTACGACTATGTGGTGAACGGCAAATCCGCGCTGGAATGGTTAATGGAACGCTATGCCGTGACCATCCACAAGGAAAGCGGCATCAAAAACGACCCGAACGACTGGTCCGACGACCCGCGTTACATCGTCGACCTTGTGAAGCGGATCACCCGCGTCAGCCTGGAAACCGTGCGCATCGTCGCATCCCTGCCGCCGTTGAACGAACAGACGTGATATACTTGGGCCGGAGAACGAAGTGAAAATCGCAAACCCTCTGAACGCCGTGCAGGTCGAATTCAACGAACTTTGCGAGAAAGGCGGTGGCGCGGGTGGAGGACCTGCCCGAACCAAGGTTCAGGAGTTTCTGTTTCAGGGCAGCAAGAAGCTGAACACTATGGCATTCGACGAAATCTCGCTTCACCTGAAGACGTTTTCGTCCGCAAACCCGTGGCACGTCTGCTTTGCCGTGGGCTTGGGCTGGGGACATCTGGCGAAGATCGACGAAGACTTCACGGCGGCCGCTATCGAGGTTCTGACCGACCTAGACCCCGCCGCATTGAGCGTTGCAAAGACATTCCACCTGGAGCGTGGCCCGACCCCCATCGAACAGTCGCTTCGGGGCGGATACCTGATGTTTCAAAGGGTGAAGTTGCCCGCGACATTGCCCGACGACTTGGGAATGATTGGCCGTGCGCAGGAACGGTGGCTTTCGCCTCTCGTGTCGCCGTCAATGGACCGGCCCAAGTATATCGGCAGTTGGAACGCCACGGCGATGTTCATGGTGGCCCTGTTTTCCAAGCCTGCCCTGGCAGCAACACTGACCAATCGGGAAGTCATGCTGCCTCCGGGTGGCCCGATCTTCAACGGCCTCAAAATCCTGCACAAAGCCAAGATTCTCAAGACGCCGCCATCCGGCAACGAACTGGACGATGAAGCCTTCGAACCCGGCTCGATTTACGAGAACAACGCCCTGATGGCTGAACTTCTCCAAGGCAGGTCGGGATGGAGCATGATCGACGTTCACTCGGGCCTTTACATGCTGGGAACCAGATACCCGCAATCGAAGGACTGGGCATAAGCGTACACATGAGAAAGTACCCTCGCGCCGGGCGCTGGGCGATCAGTCGTCCTTCGTCCAGCCCGCTTGCCCGTCGCAGAACTCGCAGCCCGAATGGTAGCTGAGTTCAAGATCGCCACCCCCGATCTGCCGTTCGCTGCACCATTCACATTGTGGGGCCGAGCCATCGGTGAACAGGCATTCGGTGCAAATGAATGTGTCGTGGTGCTGGACAACAGTATGGTAGCCAGAACACATCGCGCAGTTTATTGACGAATCGAAGTCGGTCGGATCGGAATATTCCGTGTTCAGCACATCGGCCAGTTCATCCGCCGTGACAGTATGCCCGCATTCCTCGCAGGTGTGCGACCCGGAATCGGCTTCGATATGAAGGGTCTTGCCGCACTCACCGGGGCACGGGATTTCAACGTAGGCTTCCCCCAAGCCGCAGACGCGACAGTGCTTTTCCAAGAGCATGTCCGACAGTTCGATGACGGCGGCAGCCTCATAGCCGCAGCCTGAACAGACCTTGAACGCAGTTCCGGCCTTCTTGTCGGCCTCGATCTTGGGTTTCAGGCGATCAAAGGCAACGCTCAGGAATGCCCGGTTTTTCTTCATCCGCCATCGGACGGTAGCGATCCTGGTATCGAATTCCTCAAACTGATCGGCCCATTCGGACAGAAGGCGTTCCAGATAATACCAACTAAGGCATTGCTCTTTCACGATTCCTTCGATCATGGCCTGACCCGCTTTGGCGGTGCCCGCCTCGTGAAAGAAGTGAATCATCTGGTTTCGGTGGGCTGCGATCCTAGCAAACTGGGCAACCGCATCCTTTGGGATATTCTCGCCGCATGCGCCGTTCAGACGCTTGATTGCATCGGCCTGGGTGACGGTCTTGCATTCACCAGACAGGAAATTTTCAAGCGTCACGTCAGAGGCGCGTTCCGCCACCAGAGTCCAATGCTCACGCATCAGACGGGCCTTAAGAAGCAATTCGACGGCCGTTGCGAAGTGGATCACCGAATACTTGGGGCGATCCTTGATCTCGTCGACCGACTTTTCAAGGAAGTCGAACGCGCTTTCGGACAAGTTCCGCAGGGCGGAGTTCAGCTTTTTCTTTGTCATGCCTTACACCTGTCCGAACGGGAAACTGCCTCGCGGCCTTTCTGCTTGCTAATGCGCGAGTAGAGACTTGGCAACGTCGCATGCCGGTTGTCGCTCACCCCCAACACCTCGCCGCGTGACAGCCTCACAGTTTGATCCTGTTCGATCATCGGCCCAGCCCCATCTTGGCTTTGGGTCCTTCCTAGGGTGGGGGTGTGTCGGGCGGGGACGCCGACCCGCGAAGATCGCGCGATTTCAATTTTCGGGCAGTAAGATTGGCCCCAGCAATGCGAAAATCCTGCTCAGGCTGACACGTCGCGGTTCAGGGCACCCGCTTGGGTGGCACATGGAAAGGGACCCATGATCGACGACAGCCCAGCGCCCGCGCGTGACAGAAGATCGGCTGTGGTCTATCTTGTGGGCCAGTGAAGCCGTGGCGGCAGGGCAACAGGGCGGGAAATAGCGCAGAACCCATTGGAATTGCGGGTATACTCGCGGGTAGACGTGCGACTTTTCCTTTTGATTTCAGTGGTCTACCGTAGCGGTACCCGCCTCCAAGCGAATCCTTCATGCCTTTCAAAGCCTTGCGGGGCCCCGCCCGGCCGCCGGAAGGTTCGCCCGGTTTTCACCGGGCTGTCGACGGGGAAAGCCGCAGGTCGCCTCAGCCGACGTGGTAAAGCGATGCGAACAGCCGCGGGTCCAGGCTTTCCGCGGCAAAGGTCGGCCCGACGGTCAGCAGCGAAACCGCATCGTGGCTGTGCAGCGATTCCTGATGGCTGGCCACGATGCGGAAATCGCCGATGCGCGGATCGTCCTGCAACACGGCGCAGAAACTGCGCGCTGCATCCTCGACGAAAATCGGATGGGCGGCGTTCAGCTCGGCAAAAGCCTGTTCGTCCTCTCGCTTGACCATCACCTGCGTTTCGGTCGGCACGCCCCGACGGGCCAGGTCGATCAGATCCTCGAACCACAGGCACGGCCCGTCCGTCACCTCGACCGACAGCCGCGCGACCGACCGCTGGGAATGGGGCGTCGCCAGTTGCCCGCGCGTCATCCGCGCATGTTCCGACAGTTCCAGCGAACAGGGGCAGGTCGAGGAATAGACGAAATCGAGGTGCATGATCTTTTTCCGCACCCCCGCTGCCTCGACCAGTTCCAGCGCGATGTCGTAATACTGCCAGCCCGACAGGCCGGACCGCAGACTGTCGACCTTTACCGGAAAGGAAAACCGCATCTGGATGCGCGCGTCGAACGAACCGAGGTCGCGCATATAGTCGTCCAGCGCCGCCTCGATCACCTGAAAGCTGAATTCGCGTTCGGCATGGGCATAGAAGGACCGCATGATGCGGCTCATGTTGATGCCCTTCTTTTCCGCTTCCAGACTGACCGTCCCGGTGACGCTGGTTTCCAGCGTGACATCGCCGTTGCCGCGCGTGTGATAGCGGATGGGCAGGCGAAAGTTGGAAATGCCGACATGCTGGATCGTGGCGCGCGCGCCGACGATCAGGCTGGCGGGACCGTTCTGAAGGTCGGGCAGCGTCGCCTTGTAGGCGGCGTCCGCCACGAACCCTTCGGGGTAGTCGCGCGACAGGACCGGATAGCCCTGCCCCGGCAGCAGATGGCCGACCGCAGGTTCCAGCGCGGCGATCTCGGCCTCGGTCGAACCATCCGCCCACTGGCGCAACAGGGCCAGCGCGGCCTCGGCCTCGGCGCGGGACGGTTTGCGGTCGATCTCGGCAGAGTGGACGTTCATCGCTTGCCCCCTTTGGGCCTGACGATCAGGCAGGCGGTATATGTAGGCGATCCCCCCCGCAGGTCCAACCTTTTGCCGAAGCATTCGGCGGAAAATGCGACAAGACCGCAAAAAGGGGCGCACGGGAAAAGGGGCGCACGGGGCGCCCCTTGTTCCGAACAGCCCGGAACCGCGGGTCAGTTCGCCTGTGCGGTCTGCAACAGCGGCGTGATCACCCGCACGACGACGCGGCGGTTCAGCGGCTCGGCCGCATCGGTGTCGATCCGCAGATCGGATTCGCCATAGCCCTGCACGACCAGGTTTTCCGGCGGCACGTTGAAGTATTCCGTCAGCGCAAGCGCCACCGACTCCGCCCGCCGGTCCGACAGCGACAGGTTGGAAGACGCCGACCCCACCGCATCTGTATGCCCTTCGACCAGGAAGACCTCGGCCGGATTGTCGGCCAGAAGCTGCTTGATGAACTTGCCAAGCGCGGCCAGCTTTTCGGCCTGCGCGGGCTGGATCGCCGCCGATCCGGTGTCGAAGGTGACATTGTCGACATCGACCGTCGCCGCCAGATCGCGCACCTGCGGAATGTCGCGGATCTGGCGCAGGCTGAAGCCGCGCCCCAGTTCATCGCGGGTTTCCGCCGCCAGAAGGCGCGCGCGCAGCGCCGCATCCTGATCGGAGGCGGAAATCGTCACCCGTCCGGGGCGCGGCAGGTCCGACACGATGACAGGACGTTCCGCCTCCAGATCGTCGAACAGCACGATCTCGCGGCCCATCGGGTCATAGCTGGTGCGCCGCAACACCCGGCCCGAGGCGTCGCGGATGGTCACGACCTGCGTGCCGTCCGGGCGCTCGACGATGGTGCGGGTCGATCCGTCGCCGAACTGTTCGGTGCGGATGGTCGATCCGGGGCGGCGCAGCACGGCGTCGTCATCCTTGTAGACATAGTAACGCCCGTCATCGCCGCGCAGCACCACCCGGTCGCCCGAGTTCTGCACGACCTCGCGCCCGTCGCTCAGCATCGAGCCGACGACCAGCGCGCCAAGTGCGACCAGACCGACCTTTTCCAGATCGGAAAGGCCATGGTCGCGGTCGCGATCCGGGCGGTGGCCGGGACGGTCATCCTGCCAGTCGGGCCGATCGCCCGGCCGGTTGCCGGGGCGATTGCCGGGGCGGTCTCCAGGCCTGTCGCCGGGGCGCGGACGGAAATCCTCGTCCGAGCGGCGGGTGTCGGCATCGGTGATCTTTTCCGTGGTCACGACCGCATCCGGCGGCGGGGCGCTGTCCAGCGGCTTGCCCCTGCCCGGCTGGCCGCCCGCCTCGGTGTCTCCGGCCGCCGCAACCGGCGGACGGGCCGTGCCGGCGCCGGGAAGCGCGCCGGAATCCGGCCGCTCCAGAATGGCATCCAGCGTGTCCTGCTGTTGTTCGGTCGGCTCGCGGCGGGGCTGGTTGCCCACCTGCCGGTCATCTGCGCGCGTGCCGCCCATGATGCCCGGCAGGCGCGGCGCGCGTTCATCCTGCGCCTGATCGGCGGGCTTGCGAGCCTGGGACTTTGTCTCGGGCGTGGCGGCCGTCTCGGGCAAGGCTTCGGGCTGACCGGGCACGGGGGGCGCCGGCCTGTCTTCGGCGGCCTCGGCAGGCCGGGTCCGCGGCTGATCCTCGTCGCCTTCGGCCTCGGCGGCCTTTGGCGGCCGCAGGGTCTTGCGACCGGGCGAAACCGGCGCCTCGTCCGGTGCGGGCAGGATCACGGGGGCAGCATCCGCGACGGGTTTCTTCGCGCGGGCCGCATCTTCCTGCGCGGCGGCATCGGCCTTTGCGGCATCGTCCGCGGTCTTGTCGGCGGCATTTGCCTTCTTGCGCGCATGGTCCGCGGCCGCCTTGGCGGCATCGTCGGCATCGGCCTGATCCTGACGCGCCTTCTTCGCGGCGCGCGCCTCTTCCTCGGCCTGCTTTTCCGCCCTGACGCGGGCGCGGGCATCCTGCTGCTCCTGCGCCTTGGCATCGGCCTTGGCCTGTGCCTTGGCGGCGGCATCGGCCTGCGCGCGTGCGGCCTTGCGTTCGGCCTGTGCCTGATCCTTGGCCCGATCGGCGGCGGCTGCCTCCTCGGCCGCGCGGGCTGCGGCGCGTTCCTTCTGGGCGGCCTTGTCAGAGGCACGCTGCGCATCCTGCCGGGCCTTCTGGTCGGCCTTGCGCTGCGCATCCCGCAGCGCATCGTCATTGCCGGAATCATTGCCGGAGTTGCGCTGCTTTTTCGGGACGGGCTTGGCGTCGTCGCAATTTATCCCCGGAAGACAGCCCCCGCCTTCAGCCAGAACCGGAAAGGGCTGCATCGTCGCAAGTGCGACCGCAAAGGCGGTGGTCGTGGTGAGAATCCGTTTCATCATGCTCCTCCGTCCGGGCATGGCGGCCCGCTTGGCCTATAGATAGCGCCCCGGCAGCCAACAGCCAGACCCCGACAACGGCTGATATGCCATAACAACGGGCCTCGCCCCGGCTGCTATCGCCTGACACGCGGGATTTGCCGGCGGCGCGGCAAAGATGCTAGGCAGGGCCAGCCACGCGGGAAAAGGGTTTGCGATGCGGGCACTGATCGTTCTCTGCTTGCGCAACGAGGGGGCTTTCCTTCTGGAATGGCTGGCCCATCACCGTGCCTGTGGCTTCACCGATTTCCTAGTCTATTCCAACGATTGCCAGGATGGCACCGATGCCATGCTGGACCGGCTGGAGGCCATGGGCTGGCTGACGCACCTGCGCAACGACGGCCCCCATGACGAAGGCCCGCAATGGGCCGCGCTGAAAGCCGCCGACCAGCATCCGCGCCTTGCCGGGGCCGACTGGGTTCTGGTCGCCGACATCGACGAGTTCGTGAACATCCACGTCGGCGACAGGACCCTTACGGCGCTGTTCGCGGCGATGCCGCAGGCGGCGGCCATTCCCCTGACGTGGCGGATGTTCGGGAATGGCGGCCACGTCCGCATCGCCGACGCGCCCGTGACCGAAACCTTCACCCGCGCCGCGCCGCCCGTCCTGTGGTGGCCGTGGCGGGCGCTGCATTTCAAGACGCTGTTCCGCAACGACGGCAGCTATCGCAAACTGGGTGTCCACCGCCCGCGCAACGCCACGCCGGGCGCGGCCCCGGTCTGGATCGACGGGTCGGGCGACCCCTTGCCACAGGGGTTTTCGCGACTGTTCTCCGACCTCGGGCGGGACAGCAACCGGCTGGTGCAGTTGAATCACTATGCGCTCGGCTCGATGGAAAACTATATCGTCAAATGCGACCGGGGGCGCGCGAACCGCGAGGCTTCGGCCTTCGACCTCGGCTATTGGGTGGAACGCAACTTCGCCGCGGTCGAGGATCGCAGCATCCTGTCCCTCGACAGCCGCGCCATACGCGAGGCGCTGCATTCCGACCCCGTTCTGGGCCCGCTGCACCGCGCCGCCGTGGACTGGCGGCGCAGCCGGTTCCGCAGCCTTATGGAACATGAAAACTGGCGCGCGCTTTTCGGCAGGCTTCTGCTGACGCCGCCGACGCGAGTGCTGGATCGCGCCTCGGCACAGCTCGTGGCGCAATATGCCTGGCCCTCGGCCAAGGTTAAAAACTGAAACAATTGCCAGACACTTATTCCAGCCGGACCTCTTGCCCGAATGGCCCGCGGCCTTCAAAATGGCAAGTGTTCGGGCGCCCTCGCGGCGCCTTTTCCCGGTATGGAACGAGTGATGGTCGAGTCCGATTTGCCTGCTGCCCCGGCTTCCGCGACCGATCGCGAGGGGTGGCTTTCCGCCCTGTCGCGACTGGCCGACAATTCGGGCGATTTCCTCAGCCTCGGGACACATCACTGGGCGCTGTTCGTCGACGAATCCCCCACGCTGATCGTCAGCTTTGAAACCGTGGCCGAGGCGCGGGCGCGTCCGGGCCAGATGCCGCTTGCCCATGCAATCGCGGCGGAACACGGCTGGTCGCACCTGTGCATCCTGGCCGAGGGCCAGACGTGGTGGCGCGACCCGGCGGTCTGGCGCTATTTCGACCGTCTTGTCGACGACGCCTTTTTCGAGGATTTCGACCGTGTGCTGTTCACCGGCGCGGGCATGGGCGCCTATGCCGCCTGCGCCTATTCCGTGGCGGCGCCGGGTGCGACGGTGCTGGCCTTTGCCCCCTGTGCCACGCAAAGCCCCGATCAGGCGGGCTGGGACCGGCGGCACCTCGCCGCGCGCCGGCTGGATTTCCGCAGCCGCTATGGCTATGCGCCCGAGATGGTCGAGGGCGTGGAACGTGCCTTCCTCGTCCTCGATCCTTGCGAGGTGATGGATCAGATGCATGCCGCGCTGTTCCGCGCGCCCTGGGTCTCGCGGCTGAACATGCGCCATGCCGGCCCCCGCCCGGCCGAGGTTCTGGCCGATATGGGCGTGCTGACCGGTCTGATCGAAGCCGCTGCGCAGGGCAAGCTGACCGAGGCCTCCTTTGCGCAGGTCTGGCGCAAGCGCCGGCAGCACTCTCCCTATCTGCGCCACCTGATCGCCATCACCGATGCCTCGGGGCATCTGACCCGCAGCGAGGCGATCTGCCGCAACGTGCTGGGGCGGCAAAAGGCCCCGCGCATCCGCCGCCGCCTGCAAGAGATCGAGGCGCAGAAGTCGTCGAATGCCCCGCCCCCTGACGATCCCGCATCGCAGGCGGGCGACCAGGACTGAACGGCGGGGCCAATGCGCCCTTGCCTCTGGCGCGGACGGGGCCGATGCGCTAGGGCAGGATCATGACCCGGACCCTGACCCTTCGCCGCCCCGACGACTGGCACCTGCACCTGCGCGACGGCGCGATGCTGAAAGGCGTGCTGCCCGAAACCGCGCGCCATTTCGCCCGCGCGATCATCATGCCGAACCTGGTGCCGCCGGTGGTGACGGGCGATCAGGCCGCCGCCTATCGCGACCGCATCCTGGCCGCTCTGCCCGACGGCATGGCGTTCCAGCCGCTGATGACGCTTTACCTGACCGAAGGCACCGACCCGGCCGATGTGGCCGCCGCCCATGCCAGCGGTCTGGTCAAGGCGGTGAAGCTCTATCCCGCCGGGGCCACCACCAATTCGCACGGCGGTGTAAGAAACCTCGATAACGTGCGGGCCGTTCTGGAAAAAATGGCCGAGATCGGCCTGCCCCTGTGCGTGCATGGCGAGGTCACGACACCCGAGGTCGACATCTTCGACCGCGAGGCGGTGTTCATCGACACCGTGCTGGACCCGCTGCGCCGCGCGACGCCGGGCCTGCGGGTGGTGATGGAACATATCACTACCGAGGAAGGCGTGGCCTATGCCCGCGCCGGCGGCCTCGATCTGGGCGCGACGATCACCACCCATCACCTGATCATCAACCGCAACCACATCCTCGTCGGCGGGATCAGGCCGCATTACTATTGCCTGCCGGTCGCCAAGCGCGAAAAGCACCGCCTGGCCCTGCGAGCCGCCGCCACCAGCGGCGAGGCGACCTTCTTTCTGGGCACCGATTCCGCCCCGCATGTCGATGCGCTGAAGGAACACGCCTGCGGCTGCGCCGGCTGCTTCACCGCCACGAACACCATGCCCCTGCTGGCCCATGTCTTCGATGAGGAAGGCGCGCTGAACCGGCTGGAGGCGTTCAGCAGCCTGAACGGCCCGGCCTTCTATCGCCTCCCCGCGAACGAGGGCACGATCCGTCTGGTCCGGCACGACCAGCCGCAGACCTTTCCGGCCAAGATCCTGACCGAGGCCGGCCCCGTCACCGTTTTCGACCCCGGCTTTCCGGTGCACTGGAATGTCGAACCCTGATCGCTTTCCCTTTTGAAAATACTCCCGCCGGAGGCTCCGCCGCCGATGGCAGGACGCTCCGCGGGGAGTATTTGAACAAAGGGAAAGCCCAAGCCCGAAAGAGGTTGCCATGATCCCCGCCACCTTCCCGCCCAAAGAGGAAATCGCCCGCCTGACTGCCCGCGCCCTGCTGGAGATCAAGGCCGTGCATTTCAACGCCGAAACGCCGTTCACCCTGGCCAGCGGTCTGCCCAGCCCGACCTATATCGACTGCCGCAAGCTGATCAGCTATCCGCGCATCCGGTCGATGCTGATGGATTTCCTGTCCGTCACCGTGCTGCGCGAGGCGGGGTTCGAGGCCTTCGACAACATCGCGGGCGGCGAGACGGCGGGCATCCCCTTTGCCGCGCTGGTGGCCGAACGGCTGGCCCTGCCGATGACCTATGTGCGCAAGAAACCGAAAGGTTACGGCCGCAACGCACGGATCGAGGGCGCGATGACCGAGGGCCAGCGCGTGCTGCTGGTCGAGGATCTGACCACCGACGGCGGGTCCAAACTCTCCTTCGTCGATGCGATCCGCGAGACGGGCGCCACTTGCGCGCATACTGCGGTGATCTTCTACTACGGCATCTTCCCCGAAACCGTGGGCCGTCTGGCCGATCACGGCGTGGCGCTGCACCATCTTTGCACCTGGTGGGACGTGCTGGCCGAGGCGCGGGCGCAAGGCGCCTTCGACGCGGCGACGCTGGCCGAGGTCGAGGCATTCCTGACTGCCCCCCGCGCCTGGCAAGAGGCGCGCGTCGCCAAATAGGCGGGCGATGGCCGAAGGCAGCATGACGCCACGGCAACCACCTGTGGGCAGGCTGTGGACGACTCTGCGCCTTCTGCACAAACCCCGTCATATGTGGTAGACTGAATCCTCGCTGCCACATATTCTGGGGCGCGTGGCTGTGGCGGCTGGTTATCCACAGGTCTACCCCCAAGGTTGTTCAACCTTGCCAGATGCGCTGCAACCGATAAAGACACACCCTTCAACGGGGGAATGACAGGCATGACAGAGATCACTGTTTTCCGTGCGGCGCCGGTTCCCGCCGCGCCGGGCGAAGCCGCGGCCGAAATCGACGCCCTGCCCCACAATATCGAGGCCGAGCAGCAGTTGCTGGGCGCGATCCTGACCAATAACGATGTCTACGACCGCATATCCTCGGTGGTGAAGGCCGACCATTTCTTTGATCCGGTCCATCGGCGGATCTATGAAAAGGCCGCCGCCCGCATCCAGAAGAACGCCTTGGCCAGCCCCGTCACCCTGAAACCCTTCTTCGAGGAGGACGAGGGCCTGCGCGAGTTGGGCGGGCCGTCCTATCTTGTCCGTCTGGCGGGGGCGGCGATTTCCACCTTTGCCGCGCGCGACTATGCGCAGATGATCTATGACCTTGCCGTGCGGCGCGAATTGATCGGGCTGGGCCGCGACATTTCCGCCAAGGCTGCGCGGGTCGAGGTCGACAGCGAGCCGCGCGAGCAGATCACCGAGGCGGAACAGCGGCTTTACAAGCTGGGCGAACAGGGCGTGGCCGAGCGCGGCTTTCAGTCCTTTCTGAAAGCCGTGACCGAGGCGGTGAACGTCGCCAATGCCGCCTATCAGCGCGGCGGCGGTCTGGCGGGGATTTCGACCGGCCTTGTCGATCTGGACAAGAAGCTGGGGGGGCTGCACCCCTCGGACCTCATCATCCTTGCCGGGCGGCCGTCGATGGGCAAGACCTCGCTGGCGACCAACATCGCCTTCAACATCGCCAAGGCCTATCGCCGCGGCATGACGCATGAGGGGATCGAAGGCGCGGTCGAAGGCGGCTGCGTCGGCTTCTTTTCGCTGGAGATGTCGGCCGAACAACTCGCCGCGCGGATCCTGTCCGAGGCGTCGGAGGTTCCGTCTGAACAGATCCGCCGCGGCGACATGCGCGAGGATGAATTCCGCCGCTTTGTCGAGGCGGCCAAGGCGCTGGAATCCTGCCCGCTCTATATCGACGACACGCCCGCCCTGCCGATTTCGCAGGTCGCGGCCCGCGCGCGGCGGCTGAAACGGACGCATGGCCTTGACGTGCTGATGATCGACTATCTGCAATTGCTGAAAGGCACCGCGAAAAGCAGCGAGGCCAACCGCGTGCAGGAGGTGTCCGAGATCACCCAAGGGCTGAAGGCCATCGCCAAGGAGCTGAACATCCCGGTCATCGCCCTGTCGCAGCTGTCGCGTCAGGTCGAAAGCCGCGAGGACAAGCGGCCGCAACTGTCCGACCTGCGCGAATCCGGGTCGATCGAACAGGATGCCGACGTGGTGATGTTCGTCTACCGCGACGAATACTACAAGGAACGCGAGAAACCGGGCGACCACGAACTGGAAAAGATGGCCGCCTGGCAGGCGGTGATGGAACAGGTCCACGGCAAGGCCGAGGTCATCATCGGCAAGCAGCGCCATGGCCCCATCGGCTCGGTCGAACTGTCGTTCGAGGGGCGGTTCACCCGGTTCGGCAATCTGGTGAAACCCTGGCAGTCGGGCGGCGACGCCGGATTCTGAAACTCCGAAACAGAAGCGGGGGCCAGCCCCCGCGCCCCCAGGGTATTTCGGCCAAGATGAAGGGGCGAAAAGCGCCTTGCAGCTTCATCTTGGTCCAAATACCCCCCCCCGCGGAGCGGTCGCGGCGTGATGCCAGGCAGGCCGGGGTCAGATCATCGTCTGCATCCGGTATCCGGGCACATAGGCCAGCCGCACCCATGTGACCGGGCGGTCGCCGTCCCAGGTGGTGCGGTCGATCACGAACAGGGCGGCACCGGGGTGAACGCCCAGCACCGCCGCCTCGGCCGCACCCGCATTCTCGGCCGCGAAGGCAATGTCGCCGGTGGTGAAGGGCACATGCGTCACCAGCCATTCGTTCGCCGTCACCCGCGCGAAATCCGGCGCCGGGGCAGGCAGGACTGCGGGGTTCAACCAGCGATCCTCGATCGCCAGGGGCCGGCCATCGGCCAGATGCACGGTCTTCAGCCGCAGGAGCCGCCCGCCTGGCGACAGGCCCAGCCGGGATGTCACCGGCACCGGGGCCGTTGCCAGAACCTGTTCCAGCAGGTGAAAGCCATAGACCTGCCCCCGGCCCTCGACCTCCTGCCGGATGACGGGAATGTCCAGCGTCGCCTTGCGCACCGGCAGGGCCGCGACCCGCGTGCCGGCTTTGCGGCGACGTTCCAGCACGCCTTCGCGGGCGAGTTCCCCAAGCGCGCGGTTCACCGTCGCACGCGCCACGCCGAATTCCGCGGCCAGGGCTTCCTCTCCGGGGATCGAGGCGCCGGGCGGCCAGTCGCGGCGGCGGATGCGGGCCAGAACCTCCTGGCGGATTTCCTCCCACCCCCAGTGCATCAAAGCGTCCCCCGCAGCCGCGCCATGGTGGCGCGATAGGCAGCCTCGACCGGCGCGCGGGCGATATGGCGCCCGCCGGTCACGATCCGGCGGCCCGCCGACCAGACCGTATCGACGCCGCCTTTCGCAAAGATGAAGGCGTCCAGCAGCGCATCGCCCTGCCGCCCCTCCAGATCCGGCAGGGTCATGTCGGGGGCCATCAGGTCGGCCCAGTCACCCACGCGGATCGCGCCGGGCCGTCCGGCCGCCTGCGCGCCGCCCGCCACCGCGCCCTCGTAAAGCACGCGGCCGGTCGAACGGTCGGACGCGGCAAGCACGGCCCGCGCCCGATGCGCCAGCCGCTGCGAATATTCCAGCAGCCGCAACTCCCCCGCCAGGGCGATTTCGACATTGCTGTCCGACCCGACGCCAAAGGCACCCCCCGCCGCCAGCCACCCCGGCCCGTCGAAGACGCCATCGCCCAGATTGGCCTCGGTGATCGGGCACAGGCCCGCGACCGCGCCGGTTGCCGCCAGCCCGCCCACCTCGTGCGGCAGCATCTGGGTGGCGTGGATCAGGCACCACCGCGCATCCACCGCGGCATTGGCCAGAAGCCATTCCACGGGCCGCGCGCCGGTATGGGCCAGCAGCTCGTCCACCTCGGCCTCCTGCTCGGCGATGTGCAGGTGGATCGGGCCGCCGGTCATTTCCGGCGCCCGCGCCAGCGATCCGGGCGAAACCGCGCGCAGCGAATGCGGAGCCACCCCCAGGGCCGCATCTGGCGGCAGGCTGGCTACCGCGCGCGACGCAGCCTCCATCAGCCGGGCAAACCCCTCCACGTCATTGCCGAACCGCAGTTGCCCGCCCGTCAAAGCCCGCCCGTCACAGCCGCCCCGCTCATACAGCACCGGCAGCAGCGTCAGCCCCAGCCCCGTTTCGGCCGCCGCGGCCGCGATCCGCGCCGACATCTCGGCCCGGTCGGCATAAGCTGCGCCGCCGGGGGCGTGGTGCAGGTAATGGAACTCGGCCACGGCCGCGTATCCGGCCTCGGCCATTTCCACCTGCGCGAAGGCGGCGATGGCCTGCACATCCTGCGGGGTCAGCCGGTCGAGAAAGCGATACATCAGATCGCGCCATGTCCAAAAGCTGTCGCGTCCGGCGGTGCGGAACTCGGTCATCCCCGCCATCGCCCGCTGGAACGCATGGGAATGCAGGTTCACCGGCGCCGGCAGCAGGCAGGCATATCCCTGCCCCTTCGCCCCCGCAGTCACCTGCGCGATACGGCCGCCTTCGATGCGGATCTCGACATCCTGCACCCAGCCCTCGGGAAGAAGCGCCTGCGCGGCACGAAGCGTGGTCATCTGGGTCTCGCTTGACAGGATATTATGTGCAGACATAATAGCTCAATCACTGGACATAAGGCAAGGCCCGATGATTCTGTTGACCGATGCGACTCTGGCCACGATGACCGCAGGATACGGCCTGATCGCCGATGGCGCTGTCGTGCTGGACGGCGACCGGATCGCCTTTGCCGGGCCGATGGCCGACCTGCCCGCCCCGCTGCACGCTCTGCCCGGACGCAGCCTGGGCGGGCGGCTGGTCACGCCGGCGCTGATCGACTGCCACACCCACCTGGTGTTCGGCGGCAACCGCGCCAACGAATTCGAGATGCGGCTGAACGGCGCGAGTTACGAGGAGGTCGCGCGGGCGGGCGGCGGCATCGTCTCGACCGTCACCGCCACCCGCGCGGCATCCCCGGACGATCTGCTCGCCGCGGCGCTGCTGCGCGTCGACCAGATGCTGGCCGAAGGCGTTGGCACCCTTGAGATCAAGTCGGGCTATGGTCTCGATGTCGAGACCGAGCTGAAGATGATGCGCGTCGCCCGCGCCATTCCCCGGCATCGCAAGGTCCGCGTGGTGACGAGCTTCCTTGGCGCCCATGCGGTTCCGGCCGATTACAAGGGCCGCGCCGATGCCTATCTGAACGAACAGGCGATCCCGGCCCTGCGCGCCGCCCATGCCGAGGGGCTGGTGGATGCGGTGGACGGATTTTGTGAAGGAATTGCATTTTCTGTCAATCAGATGGAACGCGTCTTTGACGTGGCATCTGAACTTGGCCTTCCGGTGAAGCTTCATGCCGAACAGCTTTCGAACCTGCATGGCGCGGCGATGGCGGCGCGGCGCGGGGCGCTGTCGGCCGACCATCTGGAATATCTGGACGAGGCGGGCGCCGCCGCCATGGCGGGCGGCGGAACCGTCGCGGTGATCCTGCCCGGCGCCTTCTATGCCATACGGGAAACGCAGCTTCCCCCCATCGGCGCGCTGCGGCGCCATGGCGTGCCGATGGCGGTGGCGACCGACATGAACCCCGGCACCTCGCCCATGACTTCGCTGGGCCTGGCGATGAACATGGCCTGCACGCTGTTCCGCCTGACCCCGCAGGAGGCGCTGGCGGGCACCACCCGCCACGCCGCCGCGGCCCTTGGCCTGACCGACCGGGGGATGCTGGCCGCCGGCCAGCTTGCCGACCTCGCCGTGTGGGAGGCGGACCACCCGGCCGAGCTGTCCTGTCGCATCGGCGCCACGCCCCTTCACGCCCGCATCCACGGAGGCGAATTTGCCTGAACTCCTTACCCCCGGCGAAACGGGCCTGGTCCAACTGGAACGCCTCTGGCGCAAGGAGGCGCCCGCGCGGCTGGCCCCGCAGGCCCGCGCCGCCGTCGAAGCCGCCGCCGCCCGGATCGAGGCTGCCGCCCAGGGCGGAACCCCGGTCTACGGTGTGAATACCGGATTTGGCAAGCTGGCGAGCATGAAGATCGCGCCGGAACATACCGCCACGCTTCAGAAAAACCTGATCCTGTCGCATTGCTGCGGTATGGGCGACCCGATCCCGCGCAACACCGCGCGGCTGATGATGGCGCTGAAACTGCTGTCGCTGGGCCGCGGCGCCTCGGGTGTGCGCTGGCAGATCGTCGCCCTGTTGGAGGGGATGCTGGAAAAAGGCGTCACGCCGGTGATCCCGGCGCAGGGGTCGGTCGGCGCCTCGGGGGACCTCGCGCCGCTGGCGCATATGACGGCGGTGATGATCGGCGAAGGCCGGGCAGAGTTCGCAGGCAACATCCACTCCGGCGCCCAGGCCCTTGCTCTGGCAGGGATTTCCCCCGTGGCCCTTGGCCCGAAGGAAGGGCTGGCCCTGATCAACGGCACGCAGTTCTCCACCGCCTTCGCCCTTGCCGGGCTGTTCGACGCCTGGCGCGCGGCGCAAGGGGCGCTGGTGACATCGGCCCTGTCGACCGATGCGATCATGGGTTCCACCGCGCCGCTGCATCCGCAGATCCACGCCCTGCGCGGCCAGCCCGGCCAGATCGAGGCCGCCGCAACCCTCCGCGCACTGCTCGACGGCTCCGAAATCCGCGAGAGCCATCGTGAAGGCGACACCCGCGTGCAGGACCCCTATTGCATCCGCTGCCAGCCGCAGGTGACGGGTGCCGCGATGGACGTGCTCCGCATGGCCGCGCGCACGCTGGAGATCGAGGCCAATGCCGCGACCGACAACCCGCTGGTGCTGGAGGATGGCATCGTCTCGGGCGGCAATTTCCACGCCGAACCCGTGGGCTTTGCCGCCGACATGATCGCCCTTGCCGTCAGCGAGATCGGCGCCATCGCACAACGCCGCGTGGCGCTGATGGTCGACCCGACGCTGTCCTTCGACCTGCCACCGTTCCTGACGCCGGACCCCGGCCTGAACTCCGGCCTGATGATCGCCGAAGTCACCACTGCCGCCCTGATGAGCGAGAACAAACACCTCGCCACCCCCACCGTCACCGACAGCACCCCCACCTCCGCCAACCAGGAGGATCACGTCAGCATGGCCGCCCATGGCGCCCGCCGCCTGGGCCGGATGACACAGAACCTGTTCCACATCCTGGGGGTCGAGGCGATCTGCGCCGCGCAGGGCATCGACTTCCGCGCCCCGCTGCAAACCTCCGCCCCGCTGCAACGGGTCGTCGCCCGCCTGCGCGCCGATGTCGCCACGCTCGGCCCCGACCGCTACCTCGCTCCCGACCTCGACGCCGCCTCGCGCCTCATCGCCTCGGGTGCATTGGCACAGGCCGCCGAAGCCCCTCTGCCCATCCTCTTTGCATAAATATCCCACGGGGGTCCGGGGGTGTGAAACCCCCGGCGCCCTCACCATGGAGACCCGCATGACCAATCCGCGCCACAACCTCCGCGACATCTTTCCGCCGACCGGCCCCGAGATCACCGCCAAATCCTGGCTGACCGAGGCGCCGATGCGGATGCTGATGAACAACCTGCATCCCGACGTGGCGGAAAACCCGCATGAGCTGGTGGTCTATGGCGGCATCGGCCGCGCGGCGCGGACGTGGCAGGATTTCGACCGCATCGTCGCCACGCTGAAAACCCTGAACGACGACGAAACCCTGCTGGTGCAGTCGGGCAAGCCGGTGGGCGTGTTCCGCACCCACAAGGACGCACCCCGCGTGCTGATCGCCAATTCCAACCTCGTGCCGCATTGGGCGACGTGGGAGCATTTCAACGAACTCGACCGCAAGGGGCTGGCTATGTATGGCCAGATGACCGCCGGGTCGTGGATCTACATCGGCACCCAGGGGATCGTGCAGGGCACCTATGAAACCTTTGCCGAAGCCGGGCGCCAGCATTACGGCGGCAACCTGACCGGCAAATGGATCCTGACAGGCGGGCTTGGCGGCATGGGCGGTGCGCAGCCGCTGGCCGCCGTGATGGCCGGGGCCTGCTGTCTGGCGGTCGAATGCGACGAGACGCGGATAGATTTCCGCATCCGCACCAGATACCTGGATGCCAAGGCTCATACTCTGGATGAGGCTCTGGCCCTCATCGCCGGTTGGACGGCGAAGGGAGAGGCGAAATCCGTCGGCCTGCTGGGCAATGCCGCCGACGTGTTCCCCGAACTGGTCGCCCGGATGAAGGCGGGCGGCCTGCGGCCCGACATCGTGACCGACCAGACCAGCGCACATGACCCCCTGCACGGCTATCTGCCGCAGGGCTGGACGGTGGCCGACTGGCGCGCGAAACAGGAAACCGACCCCAAAGCGGTCGAACGCGCCGCCCGCGCCTCGATGCGCACCCATGTCGCCGCGATGGTCGATTTCTGGAACGCGGGCGTGCCGACGCTGGATTATGGCAACAACATCCGCCAGGTCGCGCAGGACGAGGGGCTGGAGAATGCCTTTGCCTTCCCCGGCTTCGTGCCCGCCTATATCCGCCCACTGTTCTGCCGCGGCATCGGGCCGTTCCGCTGGTGCGCGCTGTCGGGCGATCCGGCCGACATCCATGCCACCGACCGACGGATGAAGGAGCTTTTCCCCGACAACGCCCACCTGCACCGCTGGCTCGACATGGCCGCCGACCGCATCGCGTTCCAGGGCCTGCCCGCGCGCATCATGTGGATCGGGCTGGGCGACCGCCATCGTGCGGGCCTTGCCATCAACGAGATGGTGCGCAACGGCGAGCTGAAGGCCCCGGTGGTGATCGGCCGCGACCACCTCGACAGTGGCTCGGTCGCCAGCCCCAACCGCGAGACCGAGGCGATGAGAGACGGCTCCGACGCCGTATCCGACTGGCCGCTGCTGAACGCGCTGTTGAACACGGCGTCAGGCGCGACCTGGGTGTCGCTGCACCACGGCGGCGGGGTCGGCATGGGCTTCAGCCAGCACTCCGGCATGGTCATCGTCTGCGACGGCACGGCGGACGCCGACCGCCGCCTGACCAATGTGCTGTGGAACGACCCCGCCACGGGCGTGATGCGCCACGCCGATGCGGGCTATGACATCGCGGTGGATTGCGCGCGCGACCACGGGCTGCGGCTGCCGGGCATCCTCGGCAACTAGGCCCCTGCTCTTTCTGGACCCAAATATCCCACGGGGGTGTGGGGGTGTGAAACCCCCACTCCGCCCGCCGGGGTCAGGCGCGTTCCGAATATTCCAGCAATTCGGTATGCACCACGATGTCCTCGTCCGGCCCGACGAAGGGCGGCACCATGATCCGCACCCCGTTGTCCAGGATCGCCGGCTTGAAGCTTTTCGCAGCAGTCTGGCCATTCAGCACCGGCTCGGTCTCGACCACCTTGCAGACCACCTTTTGCGGCAGCTTCACCGACAGCGCCTCGTCGCCGTAATATTGCACGGTCGCGGTCATGCCATCCTGCAGGAAAGGCCGCCGTTCGCCCAGCAATTCGGCGTCGATCTCGATCTGTTCATAGGTTTCGGCATCCATGAACACCAGTCGCCCGTCGGTTTCATACAGGAACTGCTGGTCCTTGTTGTCCAGCCGCACCTCGTCCACCTTGTCTTCCGAGCGGAAGCGTTCGTTCAGCTTGCGCCCGTCGCGCAGGTTCTTCAACTCGACCTGCGCGAAGGCGCCGCCCTTGCCGGGCTTGACATGGCTGGCCTTGACAGCCGCCCACAGGCCGCCGTCGTAGTCGAGGATCATCCCCGGCTTGATTTCGTTCCCGTTGATCTTGGGCATGATGACAAAACCTTGACAAAAGGTTGAAGGGATTTCGACCAGCCCTATATCTGGCGGGCAATGCCCCGGCAAGCAGACTAAGTTTTGTATCGGTCACAATAAGTCATGCGACAGATGCAACAGTGATATGCAGGATATGGGGTGCCGAATCGTGATCAAATCGCCATATTCGCGGAACGCCCGCCGAAGACAAGAGCAAGAATAAAGGACAAGAAAATGGCCGAATTCGTAGACAGCACAGCTTTTAACTATGAACAAGGGCAGCGTGCCCGGAAATTGTTCGCTGCCGTTGTGCTGGCCGCGCTGGATGATGCCATCGCCGACGACAAGAAATACGGCAACGGCCCGGAACAGATCGCCCGCTGGGCGCGGTCGCGTGACGGGCGCGAAGTGCTGTCCTGCGCCGGGATCGACCCCAACGAACGTGTCGTCAAGGGGCTGATGGAGTTCGTCTCGAAAGGTGTCCGCACCTCGGTCGCACTGTCGCGCGAGGAAAGCGAACGCCGCCACGCGCTGGAACTGGATCAGGCCGAAGCCGCCTGAGCCTGCCCCCCCTTCCGCAAACAAGGGCGCCCCTTCGTGGGGCGCTTTTGTTTTGGCGCCTGCCGGTCTTTCCGCAGCGTCAGTCCAGATCGTGCAGCGCGAGCGCCAGCGCGATCTCGGCCCGCACCAGTTTGCGGACATTGCGGGTGATGCGCTCGCCCAGATACCCCTGAATTTCTTCGCGGATCAATTCCCGCACCAGGGCGCGCAACTCGTCCTCGGTCGGAAGGGCACCCCTTGCGGGCTCCTCGGCGGGGCGGGCACCGGGGTCGCGCCCCGGATCTCGCTTCGTGCGGAATTCGGTCACGACCCGATCGCGCGACGATCCGGCCCAGGCCTGCGCCGTGGCGAGGATAAGGGGCGATTGCTCGCCCTCGTCCGGCTCTTGCTGCGCCCAGCCGGGAACAAGGTCATCGTCGGCCTGTTCGGGAATCAGCGTTTCCTCTTCGGCCACAGGTTCCGCGACCTGCGGCGCCAGCGGCGCACCGGCGTCCAGGATCTCGGCATCCAGGATACTGGCTTCCCCGGATTTCGTCGGAATTTCCCCACCGGGGAAGGCCACGAATTCCACCGTTTCGGGTTCGGCCCAGGCCTCTGCCTCATCCGTCCAGAACCCTGCCTCGGCGACCTCGGTCCCCGGATCGGCGGCATCCTCCTGGTCTTCCCATTCGTCGCGCTGGCCATAGGCCGCCGACAGGGCCGCCACACGCTCGGCCAGTTCACCGCCCTGCGCGGCCTCTTCGGCGGCCCCGGTTCCGGTATCGGGCACCACCCGCAGCGCCGGCGTCAGAAGCAGCTTGCCCTGCGCCGCGGGCGCGGCCTCGTCGCGCGCGAGTCCGGGTCGCATCTCGTCCGAAACGAGGCGGCGGATGGAGGACAGGACATCCTCGATCTCGGCTGAAGTCATCGGTTCGGACATCACGGCGCCCCGTCTTATGGTTCATGGAAAACCCGCCGCCAGTCTAGCGGCGGGTCCGATTGCCCGCAAGATATTGTGGTTCCGGGGGGTTCCCGCCGCAACCCGTCACTTTTTGCCCAGTTTTTCCATGACGCGGTCCAGTTTCTTGCCCTGAAGACTGACCGGGGCATTCTTGACGGCGTTGTAATAGGCGGAGGGGTCATAGGTCGGGATGCCGAGGTTCAGATGCTCGACCGTCAGCAGCCCCATCGCCGAGAGAAGCGTATAGGTGCCCAGGTAACGATTCGCCTCTGCCTCCAGCCGCGAGGCGCGCGCGGTCAGCAGGTCCAGTTCGGCATCCAGCACGTCCAGCGTGGTGCGCGCGCCCAGCTTTGCCTCTTCGCGCACGCCGTCAAAGGCGGTCTGCGCCGCGGCGACGCCGCTGACGCTGGCGTCGATGGCGGCCGATGCGACAGAGATCGACGCCCAGGCATTGCCCACGGCCTCGGCCACATCGACGCCCTGTTGATGCAGGGCGGCGCGCACGGCTTCCTTGTTGGCGATGGATTGCCGGTAAAGCGCCGACAACTCGCCCCCGCCGTAAAGCGTCTGGTTCACCGACAGGCCGATGGTCTTGCTGGTCAGGCCGTCGTCAAGGCCCTGGTTCAGCCCGACGCTGCCCGAAACCGTGGGCAGCATCGCCGCCTTGGAGATGGCGACCGAAATGTCCGAGGCCTTCACCTGATGCTGCAACTGGCGGATGGTGGGATGGGTGCGCAGCGCAATGGAACGCGCCTCGTCCAGGTTGCGGGCGGTTATGGGCGATTTCGGCAAGGGCGCGAGGTTGCCCGGATAATGGCCGGTCGCGGCCTTGTAGGCCTCGCGCGCCATGATCAGGTCGCCTTGCGCCGAAGACAGGCTGGCGCGCGCCAAAGCAAGGCTCGCCTCGGCCTGCGCCACGTCGGTGCGCGTGACCTCGCCCACCTCGAACCGGTCCTGCGCGGCACGCAGTTCCTGCCCGATGGTGCGGACGTTCGATTCCCGCAGCGCCACGATTTCGGTTTGCAGCCGCACGTCGACATAGGCCGTGACAGCCGCCAGCAGCACCTGCTGTTCGACGTTGACCAGCGCCTGCCGCGTGGCCAGCACCGATTCCTGCGCCGCCTCGACCCCAAGGCGGGACCGGCCGCCCGCATAAAGCAGGATCTGCGCGGTCAGCGACGCGGTGCCGGACAGCGAATCCGCCCGGCCGCGGACCGTCACCCCGGTCAGCGGGCTGGTCTGCCTGAAATCCGAATTCGCATAGGCGCCCGAGATCGTATAGCCGATCACCGGCCGCAGGCTGGAAACGGCGACCGCCACATCCTCGTCGGCGGCGCGCAGCACCGCCTGCTGCTGTTCCAGCAGATGCGAGTTGCGATAGGCCGAGATCAGCGCATCGGTCAGCGTTTCCGCCTGCGCCTGCGGGGCGACGACCGCCGCCACCGTTGCGAAAGCCACAAAGAAGTTGCGCATCCCAGTCCCTGCCTTTCCCGTGGCCCTGCCCGGCCCCTTGCCCGTCCCGGCTTGTTCGCGCCGGGTCCGAAATCCGTCGTCGTCCCGTGCGTCAGGCGCCTAGAGCGTGAAGCCCCGCGCCGCCGCAAAGCCCGGAAGAACCGGCGCCGTCGCGTTGAAAGCATAGCGCCAGCTGACCGCACCGTCGATCTTGTAGCCGATGCGGGCGACGCCAAGCGCACCCTCCATGAATACCGCGCCGATCCGCCCGCCTTCCTTCAGCTGGTCGAGGATCGCGGCGGGAACGGTTTCGACACCGCCCTGAATGGTGATCACGTCGAAGGGCGCATGTTTCGCCGACCCCGCGGCCAGCGGCCCGGTGATCACGGCGGCATTGTCCACGCCTTCGCCCGACAGGTTCCGCTGCGCCTCGGCGGCAAGGGCCTCGTCCTCCTCGACGGCGACGACCGCCTCGGCCATGCGGGCAAGGACGGCGGCCGAATAGCCAAGGCCGCAGCCGATATCCAGAACCAGCTCGTCCGGCTGCACCGCCAGCGCATCCAGCAGCTTGGCCAGCGTCCGCGGCTCCAGCACCACGCGCTGCGGGGCCAGGTCGATGTTTTCGCCCACATAGGCGGCCGCGCGCCGGGCGGGCGGCACATAGACCTCGCGCGGGACGGCCAGCATCGCTGCGATGATGGGATAGCGCGTCACGTCCGAGGGACGAACCTGCGTGTCGACCATCATCGTGCGGAGGGCGGAATAGTCGCTCATGGCTGAACTCACGAGTCTAGTTGGCTTGCAGACCTTGTTGCCACAGAAGACAGGGGGCGGCAACCCGCCCCGCGCCTGCCGCAACGCAGGCGCCCCAGATTTCCGCAATGCGTTGCCCGCAAGACAAAACCGCGCCCTTGCGAGGGGGCGGTTTTCCGGGCACGGGCGCCGCCTTGCCCGGCGTTACCGGGCCGAAGCCGCGACCGAGGCATCCATGGTGATCTCGGCCCGCAGCAACCGCGATACCGGGCAGCCGGCCTTGGCCTTCTGCGCGATCTCCAACACCCTGGCCTCATCCGCCGGGGCGGCGATCCGCGTCACCAGATGCGCCTTCGTCACGCTGAACCCACCCTCCCCCTTGTCGAGGGTGATCTGCGAGGTGGTCTCGATCCGTTCGGCGACGATTCCCGCCTCGGCCAGCAGGTTCGACAGCGCCATCGAAAAGCAGGCGGCATGGGCCGCGCCGATCAGCTCTTCGGGGTTGGTGCCGGAATTGCCCTCGAACCGCGAGGCAAAGCCATAAGGGACCGATCGCATCGCCCCGCTTTCGGTCGAAATCTCGCCCTTGCCGGTTTTCAGGTCGCCCTTCCAGATGGCCGAGCCGCTTTTCACGATTGCCATGAAGATGCTCCTTTCATTCTGCTGCAAAGCGCATCTGGCCGCCCATCTGCGGCAGACGCACCGGGGACTTGCCGTCGACCTCATGCGTCACGACGGTGAAATTCTTCAGCCAGTGCGGCCCGAACGAGGTGATCATCGGCACATCCGTCGCATCCCGCCCGCGCGCCACGACGATGCGCCCGATGCGGCGGGCGTTGTTGCGCGGGTCGAACGTATGCCAGCGACCGCCAAGATAGACCTCCATCCAGGCCGCATAATCCATCGGGTCCGGGTTGAACGGGATGCCGATGTCGCCAAGGTGCCCGTTCACATAGCGCGCCGGAATGTTCAGGCAACGGCAGAAGGCAATGGCCAGATGGGCGAAGTCGCGGCAGACCCCGCGCCCCTCGACCCAGGCCTCGTGCGCGGTGCGGGTGGGGCGCGCGTCGTGATAGTTGAAGCGGATATGGCCGTTCACATGATCGACGATGGCCTGAACCCGGTCCCAGCCGGGCGCCAGATGGCCGAACAGGTTCCACGCCACCGGCGCCAGCAGATCCGTCTCGCAATAGCGCGAGCCGAGAAGATAGGTCAGCGCCTCGTCCGGCAGATCCTCGACGGGATGCTCGATCGCGTCGCGATGCTCGGGGTCGGGCAGGCCGTCATCGTGGATCAGCCCTTCGCCCGACAGGCGCAGGTCGCCCGCCGGGGCGGTGAACCGCCAGCACAGATTGCCGAAACTGTCGGAAAAGAACCGGCCGGGCACATCGGGAAAGGTGCGGTGAACCTCGGGCGCGGCAAGCTGGGCACGATGTTCGGGCCGTGCCGAGACAAGGCACACCATCGGCGTGGGTTGCGGACAGTTCACCGTGAAATCGTAGCCGTATCTGATCAGCATCCCTGCCCCCACATTTACAAAAAGGGCCGATGCACACCGCCCGGCCCGCCAGCATGAACCCCCGCACCCACGGGCGTTCGCAGGTTCAACTCGTGATTGCGGCGCATGGTTCCGTGAACCGGTCCTCGTTTTGGCCGGGCGCATTGACCTTCGGCGCGGTTTCGCCTATGGCGGAAAAGTCCACATCCGGTGGATAACTCGCGGGGCGCCCGAGTCGTTTGCGTCCCATCGCTTTCCGCAGCCCGATGCCGCGACAGTCGATGCGAAATACAGGACGTCTATGACCAAATTCTCCGATCTTGCGCTGGACCCGCGCGTTCTTCAGGCCATTTCCGAAGCCGGGTATGAAACCCCCACGCCGATCCAGGCGCAGGCCATCCCCGAGGCGCTGAAGGGCCGCGACGTGCTGGGAATCGCCCAGACCGGCACCGGCAAGACCGCCAGCTTCACGCTGCCGATGATCACCCTGCTGGGCCAGGGCCGCGCCCGCGCCCGGATGCCGCGGTCGCTGGTTCTGGCGCCGACGCGGGAACTGGCCGCGCAGGTGGCCGAGAACTTCGATGTCTATGCCAAGCACACCAAGCTGACCAAGGCGCTGCTGATCGGCGGCGTGTCCTTCGGCGAACAGGACAAGCTGATCGACCGCGGCGTCGATGTGCTGATCGCCACCCCCGGCCGGCTGCTGGACCATTTCGAGCGCGGCAAGCTGCTGCTGAACGGCGTGCAGATCATGGTGGTGGATGAAGCCGACCGGATGCTGGACATGGGCTTCATCCCCGACATCGAGCGGATCTTCCAGCTGACCCCGATGTCGCGCCAGACCCTGTTCTTCAGCGCCACCATGGCGCCCGAGATCGAGCGGATCACCAATACCTTCCTGTCGAACCCCGCCAAGATCGAGGTTGCGCGCCAAGCCACCGCCTCGACCACCATCGAGCAGAAGCTGATCAGCTTCACCCCCACCCGCAAGGACCGCTCCTTCACCGAGAAGCGCGCCGTCCTGCGCGCCCTGATCCGGGCCGAGGGCGAGGGCTGCACCAACGCCATCATCTTCTGCAACCGCAAGATGGATGTGGATGTGGTGGCCAAGTCGCTGAAATCGCACGGGTTCAACGCGGCCGCCATCCATGGCGACCTGGACCAGTCACAGCGGATGCGCACGCTCGATTCCTTCCGCGACGGGTCGCTGCAACTGTTGGTGGCGTCCGACGTGGCGGCGCGGGGGCTCGACATTCCCTCGGTCAGCCATGTGTTCAACTTCGACGTGCCCTCGCATCCCGAGGATTACGTCCACCGCATCGGCCGCACCGGCCGCGCCGGGCGTCTGGGCAAGGCCTTTACCATCTCGGTCCCCTCGGACGAGAAATACCTGACCAACATCCAGAATCTGGTGAAACAGGACATCCCCAAGGGCGAGTTGCCCGAAGGATTCTCGCTGGAGGAAGTGGCCCGCACCGACGACCGGGGCGAACGCCCCTCGCGCAGCCGCAACGGCGGGCGTGACGGCTCCACGCGCGACCGCAGCCGCGGCGACCGCCGCGAACAGCCCCGGCGCGACCGGGACGAACCGCGCGAGGAGGCACGCGCCGAAGCCCCGGCACCCGTCGCCGCCGAGGAACCCAAACGCGAGCCGCGGCGCGACGATCGTCGCCGCGAGGATCGCCGGGACGACCGCCGCGACCCGCCGGTGGTGGGCATGGGCGACCATGTGCCGGACTTCATGCTGCGCAGCTTCCGTCTTGCGCCCGTCGCGGTGGAGGAACCGGAAGAGGAAGTCACCGCGACCGAAGGGTAAAGGCTGTCGAGCGCTCGCAGGCGAAATTCGCCCGCCCGCCTTGCCACCAGCCAGCAGACGGGGCCGAAAGGCCCCGTTTTTGTTTGATACCAAGCAGCGTCGGGAATGGCCGGATGCCCAAGGGATTCTCGGGCGCCGTTCGCTCTTATTTCAACGCCACGAAAACGTGCGCCTGCATCTTGCCCGAAACCGGGCCCGCGCCAAAGACGGCCCTGATGTCTGCGGCCGCCTCCGCAGTGATCCGGTCCAGACCGCCGGGTTCGCGCGCTTCCAGTTCATTTCTGAGCGGGGTGCCCTGACACAGCGCGAAGGCTGCGGTCGCGGCGCTGTCGGCCCGGCTTTGCCCGGTGATCGTCTGCCATTCGACGCCCACGAACCCGGCCGCCTTCAGGTCATGACAAATGGCCCTGGCATCATGGTATCCGTGCGGCGTTCGCGCCAGAAACAGCGGAGGATCGTCGGGAAACAGCCGCGCCGCGGTCGCGGTGACGCTTTGGGCAAAGGCGTTCTCCTCGATCCGGTCCCAGACGTTGAAGACGAAACGCCCCCCCTTGCGCAGCACCCGCGCCGCCTCTCGGTATCCCGCAGGCTTGTCGGGCAGGAACATCACACCGAACTGGCAGCAAAGGGCGTCAAAGCTGTCATCCCCGAACGGCAGCGCCATCGCATCGGCTTGCCGCCATTCGATCCGGTCGTCGGCAGGCTGGCGGCGCCGGGCGCGATCCAGCATCGGCTGGTTCAGGTCGGTGACGATATAGCGCGCGTCCCCGGCCAGAAGCGGCGCCAGCGCACGGGTAACGACACCGCTGCCCGCAGCGGTTTCAAGGACGCTGCCCGGCCTGCCCTCTGCAACCTTTCCGGCCATGTCCTGCGCATAATGCGCAAAGATCAGCGGCACGACGAACTGGTCGTAAAGGTCGGGAATCGAACCGGTGAATTTCTTGTCCGCATCCGACATCGCAAGCCCGATCCATGAATGACGCGCAGGAACGATCCAGGCAGGATAGCACGGTTTCGCGCACCAATCCTGCCCCCTCTGCACCCCGCACCCTGCCCTCGCGGCAAAGTGAGGCAGGCCCCTGGCGGGCAGGTGTGACAGATACCGGCGGAAAGACGCGAGGCGAAGCCCCGCCCTATTCCTGCGCCAGCCGGCTGATCACCACCGTCACCTCGGGCTTCTTGCCGATCTCTTCCATGGAGACCTGACGGACGATCCGCCGCAGCGCCTCGTCCAGCTTGTCGTCGTCGCCCAACGTCCGGCCATCGGCACGGTTCAGGAACTCCGACAGGTCGTCCTCGATCGCCTCGGCCAGCGGTGTGCCGCGCTTGCCCTTTTCGGGCAGGCCGTTCAGTTCCACCCAGGCGTCGCCCAAAGGCTCGTCATTCTCGTCCAGGATGACAGTGACCATGGCCAGACCGTTCAGCGCCATGCGGATCCGGTCGCGCACCACGCCGTCCATCGCGCCGATCAGGACCGAGCCGTCCAGATAGGTCCGTCCCGTCTCGATATATTCCGCCACTTCGGGCACGTCGCCGGTCAGGTCGATCATCATGCCGTTGGTGGCGATTTCGGCCCGATAGCCGCCCTCTTGCGCCAGTTTCACATGCTCGCGCAGGTGGCGATGCTCGCCGTGCATGGGGATGATCATCTGCGGCCGGATCAGACCGTGGACATGTTGCAGGTCGGGCCGGTTGGCATGGCCCGAAACGTGATACAGCCCGCCCGCATCGTCCTGCACGTCCACGCCCATTTCCGACAGGGCATTGACGATCTTCAGCACGTCCCGTTCGTTGCCGGGAATGGTGCGGGACGAGAACAGGAACAGGTCGCCCTCGCGCATCTCCATGCCCAGATACTTGCCCCGCGACAGTTGCGCGGCGGCGGCGCGGCGTTCGCCCTGGCTGCCGGTGACGATCAGCATCAGGTTGCCGCGCGGCACTTCCAGCGCCTGTTCGGGGCTGACGGTGTTCGGGAAATCGGTCAGCACGCCGGATTCCTGCGCGGCCGCCACCATCCGCCGCATCGCCCGTCCCAGCAGGCAGACGGAACGATCTGCGGCCTTTGCCGCCTCGGCCAGCGTCTTCAGCCGCGCCACGTTCGAGGCGAAGGTGGTCGCCACCACCATCCCGCCCTGCCGCCGGATCAGTTCGGCCAAAGGCACCGCCAGCGTCGATTCCGACCGGCCCGGATGGGTCGAGAACACGTTGGTCGAATCGCACATCAGCGCCTTGACCGGCTTTTCCGCCGCGATCCCGGCGATCAGCGCATCGTCCCAGCCCTCACCCACGATGGGGGTCGGGTCCAGCTTGAAGTCGCCGGAATGGAACACCCGCCCCGCGGGCGTGTCGATAACCAGGGCGGCGCTTTCGGGGATCGAATGGCTGACCGGCACGAACTGCACGCGGAACGGCCCGGCCTCGACAGTTTCGGGGCGGGCGGCGACGGTGGTGATCGTGTCGGGGGCCAACCCGGCCTCCTCGAACTTCAGCCGGCCGATGGTGGCGGTAAAGCGGCGGGCATAGACCGGCGCCTTCAGCCGCGGCCACAGATGGGCCAGCGCGCCGATATGATCCTCGTGCGCATGGGTGATGAAGATCGCCTCCAGCCGGTCGGCGCGTTCGGCCAGCCAGGTCATGTCGGCCATGATCAGATCGACGCCGGGCGTGGAATCCATGTCGGGGAAGGTCACGCCCAGATCGACCAGGATCAGGCGTTCCTTGTCCTCGGGGCCATAGCCGTAGACATAGGCGTTCATGCCGACTTCGCCGGCGCCCCCCAGGGGCAGATAGATCAGGCGGTCGGTCATGCGGTCTCCAGCACCTTGTTGTAGTCGTTGATCAGCACCAGCCCGTGCATGGTCAGGTCGTCCTCGATGGAATCGAACAACGCCGTATCCTGCGCGAACAGGGGCGCAAGACCCCCGGTGGCGATGACCCGCATCGGACGGTCGCGTTCCTTGCGCACTTCGCGCACGATGCCCTCGACCAGGCCGATATAGCCCCAATACACGCCCGACTGCATACAAGCCACCGTATTCGTGCCGATGGCATGGGCCGGTTTGGTCACATCGACATGCGGCAGGGCGGCGGCGGCCATGTGCAGCGCCTCGAGGCTCAGGTTCACGCCGGGCGCGATCACCCCGCCGATATAGGCGCCGTCGGTGTCCACCACGTCAAAGGTGGTGGCGGTGCCGAAATCCACCACGATCAGGTCGCCCCCGTGCCGGTCGAACGCGCCCGCGGTATTGACCAGCCGGTCGGGGCCGACCGTCACGCCCTGATCCACCCGCGGCGGATGCGGCAGGCGGCATTCCGGTTTGCCCACCACCAGCGGGCGGCAGTCGAAATAGCGGTTGCAGAGGACCCGCAGGTTGAACACCACCCGCGGCACGGTCGAGGAGATGATCGCCTCGCGCACCGTCACATCAAGTTTTTTCAGTGTCATCAGCGTTTGCAGCCAGACGTAGTATTCGTCGGCCGTGCGCTTGTGGTCGGTGGCGATGCGCCAGGTGGCCAGGAACCGCGCCCCGTCCCAGATGGAAAACACGGTGTTGGTGTTGCCGCAGTCGATGGCCAAAAGCATCTTGCGCCCCCCTTTTAGAAGAATACGTCGGCGGCGGGCACCGGCACGATCTCGCGCCCGGTGTCCAGCAGCAGCGCCCCGCCCGCGTCGATGCCGCGGAACACGCCCTCGCGCGTGGCAGTGGCGGTGCGGGCGACAATGCGCTCGCCCAGACGGGCGGCATGGGCCAGCCATTCGGCCCGCAATGGCGCAAACCCCTCGTCCCGAAGCGCGCCCTCCCACCGGGCATAGGCGGGGGCCAGCGCATCCAGCATCTGCCCCGGCGTGACTCGCAGCCCGGTCTCCGCCAGCAGCGACACCGGCGGCACCGCCCCCGGTTCCACCTGCGCGGCATCCGGCGCAGCGATCAGGTTGATGCCGATGCCGATGCACAAAAGCGGCCGCCCTGCCCCGCTGGTGCCTTCCAGCAGGATGCCCGCCAGCTTGCCGCTGTTCAGCAGCACATCGTTCGGCCATTTCAACGCCAGGCTGCCCGGCAGCCCGGTCAGCGCCACCAGCGCATCCCGCAAGGCCAAGGCGGCGGCAAAGCTGCGCAACGCCACGGTGTCCACCGGCCCTTCGGGATGCATCACCAGAGTGCCATAGAAATTGCCGCGCGGGCTGGACCAGGCGCGCGCGCGCCGCCCGCGCCCGGCGGTCTGTTCGCCCGCCACGATCCATGTGGGTTGCGTCAGGCCAGTGGCCCGCCGCATCGCCTCGGCATTGGTGCTGTCGATGGTGTCGAGCAGCACCCGCCCGACCCCCTGTGGCCAGCCGGCCCCGCCTGCGCCCGCGTCAGTGGACAAGCGATTCCGCCGCGACGGCCGCGACCGGTTCGATCCCGAACATGTTCACCACGCCCAGCACCATGATCGCCGCCACGCCGATCAGCGCCACCCATTGCACAGCACCCATCCGCGTGGTGACGCCTTCGGTCTCCTTGCCGAAATACATCAGATAGACGATGCGCAGATAGTAATAGGCCCCGATGACAGAGGCGATCACGCCCAGCACCGCGATCCAGATCAGCCCGGCATCCACCGCCGCCTTCAGCACATAGAACTTGGCGAAAAAGCCCAGCATAGGCGGCACGCCTGCCAGGCTGAACATCAGGATCAGCACGGCCAAGGCTTTCAACGGCTCTTTGGTGGAATACATGTTCAGCGCCGAGATTTCCGTCACCGGCTTGCCGTCACGCTCCAGGCTCAGGATGAAGGCGAACGTGCCGATGTTCATGGTGACATAGATCGCCATGTAGATCAGCATGGCCTTGACGCCTTCGGACGGATCGCCGCCATGGGCGACGGCCGCCAGCCCCATCAGCGCATAGCCCATATGCGCGATCGAGGAATAGGCCATCAGGCGCTTCAGATCCTTCTGCCCGATCGCTGCGATGGAGCCGACGAACATCGACAGCACCGCCAGAACCGCCAGAACCTGCGTCCAGTCCGCCGGGATCGCGCCAAAGGCGTCATGTACCAGCCGCGCCAGCAGCGCCATGGCCGCAACCTTGGGCGCGGTGGCAAAGAAGGCCGTCACCGAAGTGGGGGCGCCCTCATAGACATCCGGCGTCCACATGTGGAACGGCGCGGCCGAGACCTTGAACGACAGGCCCGCCAGCATGAACACTAGCCCGAACAGCACGCCCAACGGGATATGGTCGCCGTTCAGCGTCGAGATGATGCCCGCGAAAGAGGTTGTCCCCGCAAAGCCGTAGATCAGCGAGGCGCCATAAAGCAGCAGCCCCGAGGACATCGAGCCGAGGACGAAGTATTTCAGCCCGGCTTCCGTCGACTTCACGCTGTCGCGCCGGAACGCGGCCAGCACGTAAAGCGCCAGCGACATCAGCTCCAGCCCCATGTAAAGCGCGATCAGATCGCCCGAGGAGACCATCATCATCATGCCGATGGTGGAAAGCGAGACCAGGATCGGGAACTCGAACCGGTCCATCCCCTGCCGGACCATGTAATCCGCCCCGATGGCCAGCACGGCCGCGGCCGAGACAAGGATCGTCACCTTGGCAAAGCGCGAGAACGGATCGTCCAGGAACAGCCCGCCAAAGGCCGGGCGCGCGCCCTCGCCCGAAACCCCGATCCAGAGCGCCAGTGCCAGGAACACGCCCACCGTTGCCCAGAGCAGCGCGGTGAACAGCTTGTCCTTGCCGGTGTAGACCGCGAACAGCATGGCGGCCATGGCATAGATCGCCAGGATCACCTCGGGCAGGACGGTGTGGAAATCAGCGGGTGTCATGTGCCCGTCCCCTTCAATGCGTGGCCGGTTCCGCCGCCGCCGTTTCGACGGCAGGCAGCGCGGCATGATAGTTTTCGACCAGTTGCGCAACGGACGGACCGATGATGTCGGTCACGCAGGCCGGATAGATGCCCAGCAGCAGCGTCATCACCACCAGCGGCGCAAAGATCGCGCGCTCGCGCACGGTCATGTCGGTGATGGTCTTCAGCGCCTCCTTGATCAGATCGCCAAAGACGACGCGGCGATACAGCCACAGCGCATAGGCCGCCGAGAAGATCACGCCCGAGGTCGCGACCGCCGCCACCCAGGTGTTGACCTGGAAGATCCCCACCAGCGTCAGGAACTCGCCCACGAAGCCCGAGGTGCCCGGCAGGCCGACGTTCGCCATGGTGAAGAACATGAAGATCAGCGCATAGGCCGGCATCCGTATGACCAGCCCGCCAAAGGCGTCGATCTCGCGCGTGTGCATCCGGTCGTAGATCACGCCCACGCAGAGAAACAGCGCGCCCGACACGAAGCCGTGGCTCAGCATCTGGAAGATCGCGCCGTCGATCCCCTGCTGGTTCGCCGCGAAAATCCCCATCGTGACGTAACCCATGTGGGCGACGGACGAATAGGCGATCAGCTTTTTCATGTCGTCCTGCACCAAGGCGACAAGGCTGGCGTAAACGATGGCGATGGCCGACATCCACAGCACGACGCCGGACATGACATCCGACCCGATGGGGAACATCGGCAGGCTGAACCGCAGAAAGCCATAGCCCCCCATCTTCAGCAGGATCGCAGCCAGCACCACCGACCCGGCGGTCGGCGCCTGAACGTGGGCGTCGGGCAGCCAGGTATGGACCGGCCACATCGGCATCTTGACGGCAAAGCTGGCAAAGAACGCCAGGAACAGCAGCGTCTGCATCCCGCCGACGACGTGAATGCCCAGCACGCTGAACGAGTCCGACGCGAAGGTATGGGTCATCAGCGTCGGAATGTCGGTCGTGCCCGCATCCATATACATGGCGATCATCGCCACCAGCATCAGCACCGAGCCGAGGAAGGTATAGAGGAAGAACTTGAAGGCCGCATAGATCCGGTCCTTGCCGCCCCAGATCCCGATGATCAGGAACATCGGGATCAGCCCCGCCTCGAAGAACAGGTAGAACAGCACCAGATCCAGCGCCATGAACACGCCCAGCATCAGCGTTTCCAGCAGCAGGAAGGCGATCATGTATTCCTTGACGCGGTGTTCGACATCCCAGCATGCGGCGATGGTGACCGGCATCAGCGCGGTCGTCAGCAGCACGAACAGCACCGAGATGCCGTCGACGCCCATCTTGTAATGCAGGCCCGCGATCCAGCTGTAATCCTCGACCAGCTGGAACCCGGTGTCCTTGGGATCGAACCCGGCCAGCACGAAAAGCGAGATCAGGAAGGTCGCGATGGTGGCCAGCAGCGCCAGCCATCTGGCATTGCGCTGCGCCGCCGGATCGTTGCCGCGCAGGAACAGCGCCAGGATCGCCGCCGCCACCGCCGGCAGAAAGGTGATGATCGAGAGGAGGTTGTTCATCTCAGTGCGCCCCTCCCGAGAGGCTCATCCAGGTGATCAGGGCGGCAATGCCGATGACCATCGCAAAGGCGTAGTGGAACAGATAGCCCGACTGCGCACGCTGCGCGACGCGGGTGAAGAAGGGGATGATCCCCATGGCGATGCCGTTGATGGTGCCGTCGATCACCACGCCGTCGCCCTTTTTCCACAGGAACCGGCCCAGCCATTTCGCGGGGCGGACAAAGACGAAGTCGTAGATCTCGTCGAAATACCACTTGTTCAGCAGGAACAGGTAAAGCGGCCGCTGGTTGGCGGCGAGTTTCGCCGGCAGGTCCGGGCGGCGGATATACATCTGGATCGCCAGCAGCAGCCCCAGAACCATCGCGACGAAGGGCGAGACCTTGACCCAGGCCGGGGCCTCGTGCGCCTCGTGGATACGGTGGTTGTCGGGGCCGAAGAACAGCGCGCCCTGCGGCGCCTCGCCATGGACGGCGGGGGCGTGGGTGTCGGCAGC
>JASGFG010000016.1:0-53313 GCA_047605605.1 Paracoccaceae bacterium
GGGCGGAATGGGCCTATCCCTTTGCAATGGCATGAAATCGCGAAAGGGGCATCCGATGACCGACCGGATCGAAAAGCACGGGCTTCAGGTGGACGCGCGGCTTGCGGCCTTTGTCGAGCAACAGGCGCTGCCCGGCACCGGCATTGCGGCGGATGCCTTCTGGAAAGGCTTGGCCGAGGGTGTCGCCGAATTCGGCCCCCGCAATCGCGAGGCCCTTGCGATCCGCGACCGGATGCAGGCGCAGATCGACGACTGGCACCGCGCGCGCAAGGGCCAGCCGATGGATCGGCAGGCCTATACCGACTTTCTGAAGAACATCGGATATCTGGTTGATGAAGGCCCGGATTTCCAGATCGGCACTGCCAACGTCGACCCCGAGATGTCGCTGATCCCCGGCCCGCAGCTGGTGGTGCCGGTGATGAATGCCCGTTACGCTCTGAATGCCGCGAATGCGCGGTGGGGCAGCCTTTACGACGCGCTTTACGGCACCGATGCGATGGGGGATCTGCCGGCGGGCAAAGGCTATGACCCAGCCCGCGGCGCGCGGGTGATTGAATGGGGGCGCGAGTTTCTGGACACCGCCGTCCCCCTGGCCGACGCCTCGTGGAAGGATGCGCGGGGCTTTCGTGTCGAAGGCGGTGCTCTGGTCGTTGCCACCGCGCTCGGCGACCGCGGCCTGCGCCAGCCCGCGAAATTCGCGGGCTATCACGGGCAGGCCTCGGCACCGAAGGATATTCTGTTCCGCAACAACGGCTTGCTGATCGAAGTTGCCACGGATGCGAGCAGTGCCATCGGCGCCTCGGATGCGGCGCATGTGTCGGACATCTTCCTCGAATCCGCCATCTCGGCGATCATGGATTGTGAGGATTCCATCGCCGCCGTCGATGCGCCGGACAAGGTTCTGGCCTATGCCAACTGGCTGGGCCTGATGAGGGGCGACCTGACCGAAACCTTCCGGAAAGTCGGCAAGGATCTGACCCGCCGCCTGAACCCCGACTATGCCTTTACCGCGCCGGACGGGTCGACCTTCACCGCCAAGGGCCGGTCGCTGATGCTCGTGCGCAACGTCGGCCATCTGATGACCAACCCCGCGATCCTCGACACCGATGGGCGCGAGGTGGGCGAGGGGATCATGGATGCCTTCGTCACCACGCTCTGCGCGCTGCACGACCTGCAAAAGACCGAAGGCCCGCGCAACTCGGCCACCGGATCGGTCTATGTGGTGAAACCCAAGATGCACGGGCCGGACGAGGTGGCGCTGGCCTGCGCCATCTTCGACAAGGTGGAACAGGTGCTGGGCCTGCCGCACTACACGGTGAAACTGGGCATCATGGACGAGGAACGCCGCACCTCCGTCAACCTCAAGGCCTGCATCCGCGCGGCCAGCGACCGGGTGGCCTTCATCAACACCGGCTTTCTCGACCGCACCGGGGACGAGATCCATACCAGCATGGAAGCCGGGCCGATGGTGCGCAAGGGCGACATGAAATCCGCCGCCTGGATCAAGAGCTATGAGGACAGGAATGTCGATATCGGCCTGGCCTGCGGGCTGAAGGGCCGGGCGCAGATCGGCAAGGGCATGTGGGCGATGCCCGACCTGATGCATGCGATGCTGGCGCAAAAGATTGCGCATCCGCAGGCGGGCGCGACCTGCGCCTGGGTCCCGTCGCCCACGGCCGCCACGCTGCACGCCACGCACTACCATCGCGTCGACGTTCTGGCCCGGCAGGACGAGATTGCGGCCGGGAATGCAAAGGCTGGCGGCCCGCACGGCAAGCTGTCGGACCTGCTGACCATTCCCCTGGCCGAAGGGGTGAACTGGTCGGACGATGAAATCCGGGACGAGGTGGAAAACAACGCGCAAGGCATCCTGGGCTATGTCGTCCGCTGGGTCGACCAGGGCATCGGCTGCTCCAAGGTGCCCGACATCCACGACATCGGGCTGATGGAGGATCGGGCGACCTGCCGCATCTCCTCGCAGGCACTGGCGAACTGGTTGCACCACGGCGTGGTCAGCGAGGCGCAGGTGATGACGGCGATGAAGAAGATGGCCGCCGTGGTCGACCGCCAGAACGCGGGCGATCCGACCTATACCCCGATGGCGCCCGCCTTCGACGGCCCGGCTTTCAAGGCCGCCTGCGATCTGGTGTTCAAGGGTCGCGAACAGCCCTCGGGCTATACGGAACCCGTGCTGCACGCCCGGCGGCTGGAGTGGAAAGCGGCGCATTGATCCGCGATGCCGAACCGCAGGACAGCGCCGCCATCGCGACGCTGATCACCGCGGCATTCACTGACGCCCCCCATGCCGGGGGAAACGAGGCGCAGATCGTCGCCGCCCTGCGCGCCGCGGGGGCGCTGACGCTGTCGTTGGTGGCGGAACGAGGGGGCGCTTTGGTCGGCCATATCGCCGCCTCGCCCGCCACGGTCGAAGGCCGGGCGGGATGGTTCTGCATTGCCCCGGTTTCGGTCGCGCCGGATCAGCAGGGGCAAGGCATCGGCGCCGCCCTGATCATCGCCGCCCTCGACTGGCTGCGCGCAGCCGAGGCGAAGGGTGCGGTTCTGGTGGGCGACCCCGGCTATTACCGGCGCTTCGGCTTTACCCCGCGACCGGGACTGACGGCCGAAGGGATCCCCGCGCCATACCTTCAGGCGCTGGAGTTCGGTGCCGACCTGGCGACAGGCGCGGTGTCGTTCCACCCCGCCTTTTCCCGATAGGTCGACCGCCCGCCGAGACATCCCGACCCCTGCCTTCCCCCTCTTTCTGGACATAAATATCCTGCGGGGAGGTCCGGAGGGGTGCAAAACCCCTCCGGGGCCGGCCAATAGGCACCCGGCTGACAGTTACGCCAACCACCGCTCATAATCGCTGACCAGCAGATGCAGCGGCGGCTCGTCCTCCTCCACCTCGGCGAAACGCCCGATTGGTTCGCGAAAGATGTTGTCGGTCACATCGTCGTTGACGGTCGAAACCTCGCCGATCAGCACGTCGCCGCCTTCGCCCCAGAAGGCGTGCCAGTCGCCGGGGCGCAGGGTCACCGACTCTCCGGGCGCGAGGCGCAGCTTTTCCCCGGCCGCAAAGGGCCGCGCTATGCCGTCGCAGGCGACGATGCCGCCCCGGTCGGGGGCAAAGGCCCCGGCATCGTCCGACCCGAAAAGCTCCACCACCAGTGTGGCGCCGCCACGGTTGATGATGTCCTCGGCCTTCAGCACATGGGTGTGCATCGGCGACAGCTGGTCCTGCCGGGAAATCAGCAGCTTTTCGGCGTAACACATGCCGCCGCCGCGCTGCAGGTCGGACAGCAGGCCGTTGCGCAAGGTGAACAGGAACAGCCCCATTTCGTCGAAGCGGCCCGCGCCATAGTCGGTGATGTCCCAGCCGCAGCAGGCGGCGATGGTATGGGCTGCGGCCTCGCGCCGGGCGCGAAACTCGTCCGGCGACCACCGGGCGAAAGGCGGCAGGGCAAAACCGTGGCGGCGGATCATCTCGTCCGCCGACCGCATGATGTCGTTGATGCGCGAGCGTTTCATGCCGTCTCCCCTTTTTCGGCCAGACTAGACCGCCCCCCGCCGTCTCGCCAGCCGGAGTTTTTGAAAACTCCGGCCCGGGGCCTTTGAAGGCCCCGCTGCGATTTCTTTGAAGAAATCGCTCAGGCCACCGCGCGCACGCCCCGCCGGCCCGCCGCCCAGTCGGCGCAGGCCTTGCCGAAGGCCGCGAACAACGGACGCGAGACGGGATCGGAGTCCGCGTTCCACTCCGGGTGCCATTGCACCGAAAGGGTAAAGCCCGGCGCATCGCGCACCAGAATCGCCTCGGGCGTGCCGTCGGGGGCATGGCCCTCGATCACGATGCGGCTGCCGGGGCGGGCGATGCCCTGGCCGTGCAGGGTGTTGGTCAGCACCTCTTCGGCGCCCATCAGGCGGTGAAAGACGCCGCCGGGGGTGAACCGCACCGGATGGCGCAGGGCGAACTTTTCCTCCAGCGTGCCGTCGGGGGGCATCCGGTGGTTCATCCGCCCGGGCAGGTCGCGGATCTCGGGGAAAAGCGTGCCGCCCATGGCCACGTTCACCTCCTGAAAGCCGCGGCAGATGCCGAGGAAGGGCTGGCCGATCTCGACGCAGGCCCGGATCAGCGGCAGGGTGATGGCATCGCGCGCCCGGTCGAAATCGCCGTGGGCGGGCGTCTCCTCCTCGCCGTATTCGCTGGGGTGGACGTTGGGGCGGCCCCCGGTCAGCAGAAAGCCGTCGCACAGGTCCATCAGCTCGTCCACCGAGACCAGCCGCGGATCGGCGGGCACGATCAGCGGCAGGCAGCCCGCGACTTCGGCCACGGCGGTGGAGTTCATGACGCCGCCGATATGGGCGTTGAACTGCTGGTTGATCAGGCTCTGGTTGCCGATGATGCCGACAACCGGACGGCGGGAACAGGACATGGGCACACCGCGGCGGCAAAGGAGGGGCAGGGTGATTTCCCCGATGTTATGCAGCATTTCGCGGGGTTTGAAGGGGCAGGGGCGCACAATGCCGTTTTCCCGCACGCACGATGCCGCTTTTCCGGGCGGAAGGGGCGGCTGCGGCATCGCGCCTCACCAAAGGGTGAGGGGGCGGGCCTTGCCTTCCCCCTGCGGGAAGGTCGCAGCCTTGGCCCGTCAAGCAAGGAGACCCTCATGTTCCGCATCGTTTTCATCGCCGCACTTGCCGCCGCGACCGTCCCCGCCACCGCGCAGGAGACGGACCATTCCGGCCATTCCATGCCGGGAATGGACGCCCCCGTGCCCTCCAGCGCGGCCTATGAGGCGGCGATGATGCAGATGCATCAGGATATGGCGATGGATTACACCGGCAACCCCGATGTGGATTTCGTGCGCGGGATGATCCCCCATCACCAAGGCGCGGTCGCCATGGCGAAGGTCGAGCTGCAATACGGCACCGACCCGGAAATCCGTGCGCTGGCAGAGGGGGTCGTCAAGGCGCAGGAGGCCGAGATCGCCTTTATGAAGGCCTGGCTGGAGAAGCATCCACAGGCGGAGTGAGGTCGCGTGAAGGAAGGGGGGCGCTGCCCCCCTCGGGCCTGACGACCCTCACCCCCCGGGATATTTTCATCCAGAAAGAGGGGGGTCAGGCGCGGGTGGCGTCGGCCACCACTTGCGCGGCGGCGGTCAGGGCGCCGTCGCCATGGGGAATGCGCAGGGCCTTCAATCCCGCCTCGATCACCGCAAGGGCGCCGAGGGTCATATGGGCGTTCACATGGCCCATATGCGCGACCCGCAGCCAGCCGTCGGGCGGGGTCATTCCCAGCCCGATGCCAAGGGTGACGCCGCCCTGCGCCTCGGTCCATTCGCGCAGGCGTGTGGCATGGGGCGCGCCCAGGCGGGCGGCGGTGACGGAATGGCCGCGGGCGGCGGGGGCGGCGACGTTCAGGGCGATGTCGGGGTTGTCTGCGCCCCAGGCGTCGAATGCCGCCCAGACGGTGCGGGCGAGTGCCGCATGGCGCGCCCAGACCTGCGGCAGGCTTTCTTCGGCGATCATGTCCAGCGCCTCGCGCAGGGCAAACAGGTGGTGGGTGGGGGCGGTGCCGGCCCAGTATTGCCAGAACTCGGCCGCATCGGCGCGCGCCGCCCAGTCCCAGTAGGGGGTGCGCAGGTCCGGGGCGGCGCAGGCGGCGCGGGCCTTTTCGGAGAACCAGACGAAGCCAAGGCCCGGCGGCGTCATCAGCCCCTTCTGGCTGGCCGCGACGGTGACATCGACGCCCCAAGCGTCCATCCGGTATTCGTCGCAGCCCATGGAGGCGATGCAGTCGACCGCCAGCAGCGCGGGGTGCCCCGCGGCATCCAGCGCGGCGCGCAAGGCAGGAATATGGGTTTTCACCGAGGACGAGGTGTCGACCTGCGTGGCCAGGAGCGCCTTGATGCGGTGGTCGGTATCGGCGCGCAAGGCCGCCTCGACCCGGTTCATGTCGGGGGCGGTGGAGGTGCCGAAATCCAGCAGCTCGACCTCGACCCCCATGCGGCGGACGCTGTCCGCCCAGCCGTGGCCGAAGCGCCCCGTGGCCAGAACCAGCGCCTTGTCGCCGCGGCTGAACAGGTTGGCATTCGCTGCCTCCCAGGTTCCATGGCCGTTGGCGATGTAGAGCGCGACATTCTCGGCGGTGCCCGCGACCGCCCGCAGGTCCGGCCAGAGCGTTTCCACCATTTCCGGCAAGGCGCCTTCATAGATGTTGGGCGCGGGGCGGTGCATGGCCGCCAGCACCCGGTCGGGCATGACCGAGGGGCCGGGAATGGCAAGGTAGGGGCGGCCGTTGGCAAGGGTCATTGCGCGCTTCCTTCAGGGGATCGGGGGATGGCTACGCCCGCCGCGCGGCAAGGTCAACGGCGCGCGGGCGGTTGCGGCAGGAGATGGGGGGCTGTCTGCCCCCACACCCCCGAGGATATTTCCGCCAGGAGGAAGGAGGGAAGATGAAGCGTCGATCCAGACCGCCAAAAGCCGGACGGCCAACAGGGGCGGATGGATGCCGCCTGACAATACGCGATGGCAGGGATCCTTGCCCGACCTGCCTTCCTCTTGGCGGCAATATCCTCAAGGCGGGGTGAGCCGCAGCGCGGCGAGGGGGGCGCGAGCGCCCCCCTTTCTACTCCAGTTCCACCAGCAGGTCCTTGGCGTCGATCTGCGCGCCGGGGGTGACGTGGACGGCCTTGACCGTGGCCGCGCGGTCGGCGTGCAGGCCGGTTTCCATCTTCATCGCCTCGATGGTCAGCAGCAGGTCGCCCGGTTTCACCTTTTGCCCCGCCGCCACCGCCACGCTGGCGATGGAGCCGGGCATCGGCGCACCGACATGGGCCGCATTGCCCTCGGCCGCCTTGGGGCGGGCCACGGTTTTCGCCTTGGCCAGACGGTTGGGCACGCGGATCACCCGGGGCTGGCCGTTCAGCTCGAAGAACACCTTCACGTCGCCCTCGTCGGTCGTCTCGCCCACGGTTTGCAGGCGCAGTTCCAGCGTCTTGCCGGGGTCGATCTCGATGGCGATTTCCTCATTGGTTTCCATGCCGTAGAAGAAGGTCTTCGTCGGCAGGGTGCGCACCGGGCCATAGGTCGCATTGCGCGCGGCGTAATCGGTGAAGACCTTGGGATACATCAGGTATCCGTTCAGATCCTCGTCGTCGATCTCGCGCCCCGTCACCTCGGCGGCCTTCTTGCGCGTGGCCTCCAGATCCACCGGGGGCAGGTTCTTGCCGGGCCGGTCGGTCGAGGGCTTTTCGCCTTTCAGCACCTTGGCCAGAATGCCCGCGGGCCAGCCGCCGGGGGGCTGGCCGAGGTTGCCTTTCAGCATGTCGACGACCGAGTCCGGGAAGGCCACGTCGGTGCCCGGGTCCTCGACCTGCGCGCGGGTCAGCCCCTGCGCCACCATCATCAGCGCCATGTCGCCCACGACCTTGGACGAGGGCGTGACCTTGACGATGTCGCCGAACATGGCATTGGCATCGGCATAGGCCTGCGCCACCTCGTGCCAGCGTTCTTCAAGGCCAAGCGACCGCGCCTGCGCCTTGAGGTTGGTGAACTGCCCGCCGGGCATTTCGTGCAGGTAAACCTCGGACGCCGGCGCGTTGATGCCGGATTCAAAGGCCGCGTATTGTTGCCGGACATGTTCCCAATAGATCGACAGGGACCGGATCGTTGCCATATCAAGGCCGGTGTCGCGTTCGGTGAACCGCAGCGCCTCGACAATGGACCCAAGGGCGGCCTGTGACGTGCCGCCGGCAAAGGCGTCCATCGCCGCATCGACCGCATCCACGCCCGCCTCGGCCGCGGCAAGGATCGTTGCCGCCGCGGCGCCGCTGGTGTCATGGGTGTGGAAGTGAATGGGCAGGCCGACCTCTTCCTTCAGCGCCTTGAACAGCACCTTGGCGGCGGGCACCTTCAACAGCCCCGCCATGTCCTTCAGGCCGAGGACATGTGCGCCCGCGGCCTCCAGTTCCTTGGCCATGCCGACATAGTATTTCAGATCGTATTTCGACCGCGACGGGTCCAGCAGGTCGCCGGTATAGCAGATCGCCGCCTCGCAGACCTTGTTCGCCGCGATCACGGCATCCATGGCGACGCGCATGTTTTCCACCCAGTTGAGCGAGTCAAACACGCGGAACACATCCACCCCCGACTTCGCCGCCTGCGCGACGAAGGCCTGCACCACATTATCGGGATAGTTGGTGTAGCCCACGCCGTTCGAGGCGCGCAGCAGCATCTGCGTCATGATGTTCGGCATGGCGGCGCGGATGTCGCGCAGGCGCTGCCACGGGCATTCCTGAAGGAACCGATAGGCCACGTCGAAGGTGGCACCGCCCCAGCATTCGACCGAGAACAGCCCCGACATGTCGGCGGCATAGGTCGGCGCCACGCGGATCATGTCGATCGACCGCATCCGGGTGGCAAGCAGCGACTGGTGCCCGTCGCGCATGGTGGTGTCGGTGATCAGCAGGCGCTTTTGCGCCTTCATCCAGTCGGCGACGGCCTTTGGCCCCTTTTCCTCCAGCAATTGCCGGGTGCCGGGCATCACCACGCCCTTGGGCACCGGCGCCTTGGGCGTTTTCACATCCGCCGCCGGTTTTGGGCGGCCCGCCGTTTCCGGGTGCCCGTTCACGGTGATGTCGGCCACATAGGTCAGGATCTTGGTCGCGCGGTCCGCCCGCTTCTTGAAGCTGAACAGGTCGGGCGTCGTGTCGATGAACTTGGTCGTATAGGTGTTGTCGAGGAAGGTCGGGTGTTTCAGCAGGTTGATCACGAAGTCGATGTTCGTGCTGACCCCCCGGATGCGGAACTCGCGCAGCGCCCGGTCCATCCGCGCGATGGCCTGTTCCGGCGTCGGCGCCCAGGCCGTCACCTTGACCAGCAGCGAGTCGTAATAGCGCGTCACCACCGACCCCGAATAGGCCGTGCCGCCGTCCAGACGGATGCCCATGCCGGTGGCCGACCGATAGGCGGTGATCCGCCCGTAATCGGGGATGAAGTTGTTCTGCGGGTCCTCGGTCGTGACGCGGCACTGGACGGCGTGACCGGACAGCACGATGTCGGACTGGCTGGCCTTGCCCGTCGCCTCGGCCAGCGTGGCGCCTTCGGCGATCTTGATCTGAGCCTGAACGATGTCGATCCCCGTGACCTCTTCGGTGACGGTATGTTCGACCTGCACGCGGGGGTTCACCTCGATGAAGTAGAAATGCCCCGAGTCCATGTCCATCAGGAACTCGACCGTGCCCGCGCATTCGTAGTTCACATGGGCGCAGATCTTGCGGCCCATCTCGCAGACCTCGGCGCGCTGTTCGTCGGTCAGATAGGGGGCGGGGGCGCGTTCGACGACCTTCTGGTTGCGGCGCTGGACGGTGCAGTCGCGTTCATACAGGTGATAGATGTGCCCGTGCTTGTCGCCCAGGATCTGCACCTCCACATGGCGGGCGCGCTGGATCATCTTTTCCAGATAGCCCTCGCCATTGCCGAAGGCGGCCTCGGCCTCGCGCCGGCCCTCGCGCACCTTGGCCTCCAGCTCTTCGGCGTTCAGGATCGGGCGCATCCCGCGCCCGCCACCGCCCCAGGACGCTTTCAGCATCAGGGGAAAGCCGATTTCCGCCGCCTCGGCCCGGATGGCGTCGAAATCGTCGCCCAGAACCTCGGTCGCGGGGATGACCGGCACGCCCGCCGCCATCGCCACCTTGCGGGCCGACGCCTTGTCGCCAAGCGCGCGCATCGTCTCGGCCCGCGGCCCGATGAAGGTGATGCCCGCCGCATCGCAGGCATCGACGAAATCGGGGTTTTCCGACAACAGGCCATAGCCGGGGTGAATCGCATCCGCCCCGGACATCTTCGCCACGCGGATGATCTCGGGGATCGACAGATAGGCGCCCACCGGCGACAGCCCCTCGCCGATGCGATAGGCCTCGTCCGCCTTGAAGCGGTGCAGGCCCAGCTTGTCCTCCTCGGCAAAGACGGCGACCGTCTTCTTGCCCATCTCGTTGGCGGCGCGCATTACGCGGATGGCGATCTCGCCGCGGTTGGCGACGAGTATCTTCTTGAAATCGGGCATCGGTCCCCCTCGCTGGCGATAGCGCGAACAGGGGACACGTTACTCTTGCCGCGGTGCAGCGCAAGATGCTGCAACGACAGGATGACATTTTTCCGCGACCTGCTGTCGCAGGTCTATTCTCCCTTGGGAACCTGCCGCGACAGCAGCTGGATTTCCTGAAGCACCAGCGCAAGGGCAAAGCCGAACAGCGCCAGCACCGCCACCGCCCAGAACACCGGGCTGATTGCATGGACCGTCGCGCCGGCCAGTTGTGCCCGCAGCTCCGGTGCCATGCCCGACAGGGCCTGCGGCGAGAACTCGCCCCCCGACATCAGCCCGGCCTGCGCGCCAAGCGCCCCGGCAAGGCGCGCGCTGAACACCGCGCCGAAGATCGCGACCGCCAGCGACCCGCCAATCTGGCGGAACATCACCCCCGCCGCCGTGGCGACGCCCAGTTGCGCGCGCGGCACGGCGTTCTGCACCGCCGTGGTGACGACCGGAAAGATCGACCCCGTGCCCAGGCCGAAGACCACGATCACCGCGCAGAACAGCCAGGCGGGGCTGTGTTCGGTCAGCATCCCCAGCCCCGATGCGCCAAGCGCGATCAGGATCGTGCCCGCCATCGGCAGCACGCGGTATCGCCCCGTCCGCCCCATGAACCGCCCCGCAAAGGTCGAGGCGGTCAGGATCCCCGCCGTCATCGGGATCATCATCAGCCCCGATGCGGTCGGGCTGTGCCCCTTGGCGATTTGCAGGTAGAGCGGCACGAAGGTCAGCGCGCCCAGCATCGCCGCCCCGGCGACAAAGCTGATCCCGCCGCAGACGGTAAAGACATTGCTGCGGAACAGGTGCAGCGGCAGGATCGGTTCCGCCGCGCGGGATTCGATCCAGACGAACAGCGCCAGCGCCGCCGGCACCGCCCCGATCAGCGCCAGCGTTTCCGGCGCATCCCAGGCCAGCGACGTGCCCCCCAGCGATGTCACCAGCGTCAGCGCCGCCAGCGCCACCGACAGCGCCGCCGCCCCGGCCCAGTCGATCCGGTGGTTCTGCCGCGCGGGATGCGCGCCGAAACTGGCCGCGAAGATCGCGATGGCCAGCGCCCCCAACGGAATGTTGATGAAAAAGATCCAGTGCCACGAGAACTGTTCGACGAACCAGCCGCCCGCCAGCGGCCCGATCACCGAAGAGGTGGAAAAGACCGCGGCGAACACGCCCTGCACCTTGCCGCGCTCCTTGGGCGGGATCACGTCGCCCACCACCGACAGCGCCAGCACGAACAGCCCGCCGCCGCCCAGACCCTGCACCGCGCGCGAGGCGATCAGGACCTCCATCGACCCCGCGACGCCGCACAGGGTGGAGCCGACAAGGAACAGCCCGACCGAGACAAAGACCATCAGCCGCCGCCCGTAAAGATCGCCCAGCTTGCCGTAAAGCGGCGCGACCAAGGTCGAGGACAGGATATAGGCGGTGACGACCCAGCTCAGATGCTCCAGCCCGCCAAGGTCCGAGACGATGGTGGGCAGGGCGGTCGACACGATGGTCTGGTCCAGCGCCGCCAGCAGCAGCAGCAGGCCGATGGAAAAGATCACCATGCGGATCGACCCGCTGTGCGTCTGATGCGGGGACGGGGCGGGCTCTGACATGGAAATCACCTTTTGCGCGGAAGCGGTTGGATAGCGGTGGGGAATTTGTATGTCAATGGCACATTATTGTTTCAGTCATGTGATTGACTTTTGCAGCGGCTTTCGGCATCGAAGGTCCATGTCCGATCCGACGCGCCCCCCTGCCAGTTCCGACCGCCTGCGCCGCGCGCTGACGGCCGAGGGCTTTGCGCCCGATGTGGCGGATTCGCTGATGGCGCTGGATGCCGCGAATTTCCAGTTCGTCCGCCGCGTGCAGAAGGGCGACGTGCCCAACAGCCTGATGCGGGAAATCGGCGCGGGGATCGAGGCGGTGCAGTTCCACGCCCTGTCCGCCATCCTTCGGATCGAACAGGGCCACGCCCGCCGCGCGCAGGAGGTTACGGTCGGCCTTCTGGCCGAGGAGATGCAGGTCGACCCCTCGCGCGCCAGCCGCATCGCCGCCGATCTGGTGGACCGGGGCCTGATCGCCCGCGCGGTCAGCCAGCAGGACGGCCGCCGCTCGGTGCTGGTGCCGACGCCGGCGGGCAGGGCGGTGGTCGAGAAATTCCTGCACGCCAAATGGCGGCGGATCGCGGCGATGTTCCGCGACTGGCCCGCGGACGAGGTGCAAAGCTTCGCCCGCCTTTTCGCCCGCTATTCCGAAGGGATGAGCCGGGCCTTTTCGACGGGGAGTGAGGGCGAATGACGGGCAGGCTGGGAATCGTGGGGGCGACGGGCTGGCTGGGGCAGGCGCTCGGGCTGAACCTGCTGCGGCAGGGCTGGCCCGCGGGCGATCTGGTGCTCATGAACCGCAGCGGATCGCGCGCCGCCTATGACGGGCATCCGGTCGTCTGGGCGCGCGACATGGGCCATATGTTCGACCTTTGCGATACGGTGGTGCTGTCCGTCCGGCCCGAGGATTTTCCCGTGCCGGGCTTTGCCCCCGGCGGGCAATTGCTGATCTCGTTCATGGCGGCGGTGCCTGCTGCGCGGCTGCAATCGCTCGCGCCGCGCGCGCGGATCGTGCGTGCCATGCCGAACGGCGGCGCGCCCGTGGGCCAATCCTACACCCCGTGGTGCGCGGGCGACCTGTCCGATGCCGACGTGGCGCTGACCCGGCGGATCCTGTCGGCCATCGGCACCGAGGACCGCGTGGCCAGCGAAGACCAGCTTGACATCCTGTCGGCGATCTCGGGCAGCGGCTCGGCCTATCCGGCGCTGATGGCGCAGGCGATGCTGGACAGCGCCCGCGGCTTTGGCCTGCCCGAAGACGTGGCCCTGCGCGCGGTGGAATCGGTGATCTGCGGCTCGGCCCCCTTCCTGGCCGGCAAGCTGTCGGAAACCGCCTCGATCATCGAGGCTTACAAATCCTATCGCGGCATCACCGCCGCCGGACTGGACGCCGCCACCGGGGCCGGGTTCGAGGATGCGGTGAAAACCGCCCTTGCCGCCGCCGTGGCCAAGGCGCGCAGCATGGGCCGCTGATCCGGCGCGCAAGCCCCTTCATCTTGGCGCAAATACCCTCGGGGGGCCGGGGGCAGACAGCCCCCGGCGGTTTCCGGCAGGCACAAACCTGCGGGGGCTGTGGCGAACATTAACGGAACACCGCTTTTCCTCGGGCGTTCCAGCCCCTATAACGGGTGCCATGACGCATCCCGAAGACGATCCGTTCGAATCCGCCCTGTCCCTGTCGCAACAGGCGCTGTCGCATCGCGCCGTGGCGTCGCGGCCGATGCCCTATATGGCGGGCCTGAACCCCCCGCAGCGCGAGGCGGTAGAGGCGACCGAAGGCCCGGTCCTGATGCTGGCCGGGGCAGGGACGGGCAAGACCCGCGCCCTGACCGCCCGGATCGCCCATATCCTGACGCTGGGACTGGCGCGGCCGAACGAGGTTCTGGCCGTGACCTTCACCAACAAGGCCGCGCGCGAGATGAAGGACCGCGTGGCCCGCCTGCTGGGCCATGTCGAGGGGATGCCGTGGATGGGCACCTTTCACTCGCTTTCGGTCCGCATCCTGCGCCGCCATGCCGAACTGATCACACGCCCCTTGCCCGGCGGAAATTTCGGCGAGGTTCAGCACCTAAAGCCGAACTTCACCATCCTCGACACCGACGACCAGTTGCGCCTTTTGAAGCAACTGATCCAGGCGTCGAACATCGACGAAAAACGCTGGCCGCCGCGGATGCTGGCCGGGATCATCGACGACTGGAAGAACCGCGCGCTGACGCCCGAACGGGTGCCCAGCAACGAGGTCGCCGCCTTCAACAATCGCGGCACCGAGCTTTACGCCGCCTATCAGGACCGCCTGCTGGCCCTGAACGCCACCGATTTCGGCGACCTGCTGCTGCATTGCGTGACGCTCTTCCAGAAGCATCCCGATGTGCTGGCTCAGTATCAGCGGTGGTTCCGCTATATCATGGTCGACGAATATCAGGATACCAACGCCTGCCAATACATGTGGCTGCGTCTGCTGGCGCAAGCGCACAAGAACATCTGCGTGGTGGGCGACGACGACCAGTCGATCTATGGCTGGCGCGGGGCCGAGGTCGGCAACATCCTGCGGTTTGAAAAGGATTTTCCCGGCGCCAAGGTCATCCGGCTGGAGCAGAACTACCGCTCGACCCCGCATATCCTCGCTGCCGCCAGCCAGGTGATTTCCGCCAACGCCTCGCGTCTGGGCAAGACGCTGTGGACCGAGGTGCCCGAGGGCGAAAAGGTCCGCCTGATCGGCCATTGGGACGGCGAGGAAGAAGCCCGCTGGATCGGCGAGGAGGTGGAGGCGCTGCAACGCGGCACCCGCCACATGGACCCGATGTCGTTGAACGACATGGCGATCCTCGTCCGCGCCAGCCACCAGATGCGCGCGTTCGAGGATCGCTTCCTGACCATCGGCTTGCCGTATCGTGTGGTCGGCGGCCCGCGCTTCTACGAACGGCAGGAAATCCGCGATGCCATGGCCTATTTCCGGCTGGCGGTCAGCCCCGACGACGATCTGGCGTTCGAGCGGGTGGTGAACGTGCCGAAACGCGGCCTTGGCGACAAGGCGGTGCAGTCGATCCAGATCGCCGCGCGGTCGAACGGCGTGTCGCTGCTGGACGGGGCGCGGCTGTTGCTGGCGCAGGGCGGGATCGGCGGCAAGGGGGCAGGGCAGCTCCGCGCCTTTGTCGAGGGGGTGGACCGCTGGCATTCGGCCATCGCCAATGCCGCCCCGGCGGCATCCGACGACGACCTGATCGAAAACCCCGATGCGCCCGCGACCTATGACCATATCCGGCTGGCCGAGACGATCCTGGACGAATCCGGCTATACCGCCATGTGGCAGAACGACAAGACGCCCGAGGCGCCGGGCAGGCTGGAAAACCTCAAGGAATTGGTCAAGGCGTTGGAGCAGTTCACCAACCTGCAAGGCTTTCTGGAACATGTCAGCCTGATCATGGACAACGACACCGAGGAAGCGGCGGAAAAGGTCACGATCATGACCTTGCACGGCGCCAAGGGGCTGGAATTTCCCGCCGTCTTCCTGCCGGGGTGGGAGGATGGATTGTTCCCCAGCCAGCGCAGCATGGACGAATCCGGCCTGAAAGGGCTGGAGGAGGAGCGGCGTCTGGCCTATGTCGGCATCACCCGCGCCGAGGAGCTTTGCACCATCTCCTTCGCCTCGAACCGCCGCGTTTATGGTCAGTGGCAAAGCCAGCTTCCCAGCCGGTTCATCGACGAACTGCCCGCCGCGCATGTGGAAATCCTGACGCCGCCCGGCCTTTACGGCGGCGGCTTTGGCGCGGCGGCGCCGTCCTATGGAAACTTCGGCGGCTCGACCGTCGAGGAACGGGCGGTCAAGGCCGATGTCTACAACTCTCCCGGCTGGAAACGGATGCAGGACCGTTCGGCCAGCCGTCCCATGGCCCAACCGCGCGAGGCGCGCCACATGACCATCGACGCGACGGCGCTGTCGGCCTATGGAGTCGGAGACCGGGTGTTCCACCAGAAATTCGGCTATGGCGTGGTGCAGGCCATCGAAGGCGACAAGCTGGAGATCGACTTTGAACATGCGGGGGTGAAAAAGGTGGTCGCGGGTTTCGTTGTCCCCTCGGAACAGGGCGACGACGTGCCGTTCTGACAGGCGGCTTTCGCAAACCGCCATCCCTTGACCCCGCCCGCGCCGCGCCGCAAGGTCCAGCGAGAGAGGGAGGAGTTCCATGCTGAAAGGGATCGACCCGCGCCTGAACGCCGAAGTTCTGGGCGCGCTGCGCGCCATGGGCCACGGCGATGTGCTGGTCCTGTGCGACACCAATTTTCCCGCCGATGCGCTGGCCCGCCAGACCGTGACGGGCCGCCTGCTGCGGATGGAGAACCTGACGGCGGCAGAGGCCGCGGGGGCAATCCTTTCTGTCCTGCCGCTGGACACTTTCGTGGACGATTTCGCCGGCCGGATGGAGATTGTGGGCGACGCGGAAACGATCCCGCCCGTCCAGGCCGAGGTTCAGGCCGAAGTCGACCGCGCCGAGGGGCGCCCCCGCCCGCTGCCCGGCATCGAGCGTTTTGCCTTCTACGACATGGCGAAAACCGCCTATGCCATCATCCAGACCGGCGAACGGCGGTTCTACGGCTGCTTCATGTTCCGCAAGGGCGTCCTCCCGCCGGAGGAATCATGATCGTCGTTCTGGGCATCTTCAACGCCGACACCGCTTATCGCGCCGACCGGATGCCACGCCTCGGCGAGACGATCATGGGCCGCGGCTTTGCGCTTGGCGCCGGGGGCAAGGGGTCGAACCAAGCGGTGGCCGCCGCGCGGGCGGGGGGCGATGTCACCATCGTCACGCGGCTTGGCGCCGATGCCTTTGCCGACATGGCGCGCGCCACCTGGGACGCGGCGGGGGTCAGGCAATCGGTCACGGTCGACCCCGACAGCCACACAGGCGCCGCCTTCATCTTTCTGGATGCGACCACCGGTGACAATGCGATCATCGTCGCCTCGGGCGCGGGCGGCCGCATCTCGCCCGCCGACATGGAGGAACGGGCGGCCCTGATCGGCGGGGCAAGCGTCTTTGTCGCACAACTGGAACAGCCGATCGCGGCCGCGCGCCGGGCGCTGGAACTGGCAAGGGCCGGGGGGGGCATCACCATCCTGAACCCCGCGCCCGCCGCCGAACTGGACGATGCGATGCTGGCGCTTTGCGACTACATCACCCCGAACGAAAGCGAGGCGGAACTGCTGACCGGCCTGCCCGTCACGACCTTGCCCGAGGCCGAGGCCGCGGCAGATGCCCTGCTGGCGCGGGGCGTCGGCGCGGTGGTGATGACCTTGGGCGAACGCGGCGCACTTTACCGCGACCGCGCGAAATCCTTCATCACCCCCGCCTTTCGTGTGGGTGCGGTGGCCGAAACCACCGGCGCGGGCGACAGCTTCAACGGCGCCTTCGCCGTCGCATTGTCCGAAGGCAGGCCGGTGGAAGATGCCGTCCGCTTCGGCTGCGCCACGGCCGGCATTCAAGTCACCCGCCCCGGCGCGGCGACGGCCATGCCCTCACGCGCGGAAATCGACGCGGTTCTGGCGGGTGGCTGAAAAAAGGCAGGGGGCGCTCGCGCCCCCTCTTGGCCGTGCCGGCCAATTCACCCCCTGAGGATATTTGTGCAAAGAGGATGAACAAGATCCTCTCTCATCCTCTTTGCCCAAATATCCCCGCCGGAGGCATGACCCGAGCCGGTTGGCCGCAGGCCAGAGGCGAGAAAGGCAAGCGCGGGCCGTTGGGCCCGCACCTTTGGATCACGCGCTGCGGGCCTGGCGCTTGCGTTCATGCGGGTCGAGCACGCGTTTGCGCAGGCGGATGATCTTGGGCGTCACCTCGACCAGTTCGTCATCGTCGATATAGGCGATGGCTTCTTCGAGGCTCATCCTGATATGCGGGGTCAGGCGCACCGCCTCGTCGGTGCCCGAGGCGCGGACGTTGGTCAGCTTCTTGCCCTTCAGCGGGTTGACCTCCAGATCGTTGTCGCGGGAATGTTCGCCGATGATCATGCCCTCGTAGACGTTTTCCTGCGGGCCGATGAACATGCGACCGCGCTCCTCCAGGTTCCACAGCGCATAGGCGACGGACACGCCGTTCTCCATGCTGATCAGCACGCCCTGGCGGCGACCCTGGATCGGGCCTTTGTGCGGGGCCCAGTCGTGGAAGATGCGGTTCAGAACCCCGGTGCCGCGGGTGTCGGTCAGGAACTGCCCCTGATAGCCGATCAGCCCGCGCGAGGGGACATGCGCCACGATCCGGGTCTTGCCGACGCCGGCCGGTTTCATCTCGACCAGATCGCCCTTGCGCTCGCCGGTCAGCTTGTCGATCACCGCGCCGGAATATTCGTCGTCCACATCGACGATGACTTCCTCGATCGGTTCGTGGCGGACGCCGTCGATGTCGCGGAAGATCACGCGCGGGCGGCTGATCGACAGCTCGAACCCTTCGCGGCGCATGTTCTCGATCAGCACGCCCATCTGCAATTCGCCGCGGCCCGAGACCTCGAAGGCCTCGCCGCCGGGGGTGTCGGCAATCTTGATCGCCACGTTGACCTCGGCCTCTTTCATCAGCCGGTCGCGGATGACGCGGCTTTGCACCTTGGTCCCGTCACGTCCGGCAAGCGGCGAGTCGTTGATGCCGAAGGTCACGGTGATGGTCGGCGGGTCGATGGGCTGGGCGGGAAGCGCCGTCTCGATCTCCGGCGCGCAGAGCGTGTCGGCCACCGTCGCCTTGGTCATGCCGGCAATGGTCACGATGTCGCCCGCCACCGCCTCGTCGATGGCGGTCTGGGTCAGGCCGCGAAAGGCCAGGACCTTGGTGACGCGGAACTGCTCGATCCGCTCGCCGGTGCGCGACAGCGCCTTGAGCGTGGTGCCCACGGTCAGCGTGCCGGATTCGACACGCCCCGTCAGGATGCGTCCGATGAACGGGTCGGCCGACAGGGTGGTCGCCAGCATCTGGAATGGCTCGGCCGCGCGGGCCACCTGTTTCGGGGCAGGCACATGGCGCACGATCAGGTCGAACAGCGCGTTCAGATCCTTACGCGGGCCGTCCAGCGCCTCATCCGCCCATCCGGCGCGGCCGGATGCGTAAAGGTGCGGGAAATCAAGCTGTTCGTCGGTCGCGCCAAGGTTCGCGAACAGGTCGAACACCTCGTTCAGGGCGCGATCCGGTTCGGCATCGGGCTTGTCGACCTTGTTCAGCACCACGATCGGACGCAGGCCAAGCGCCAGCGCCTTCGATGTCACGAATTTCGTCTGCGGCATCGGGCCTTCGGCGGCATCGACCAGCAGCACCACGCCGTCGACCATGTTCAGGATACGCTCGACCTCGCCGCCGAAATCGGCGTGGCCGGGGGTGTCTACGATGTTGATGCGCATCCCGTCATGTTCGACGGATGTGCATTTCGCAAGAATGGTGATCCCGCGCTCACGTTCGATGTCGTTCGAATCCATGGCGCGTTCGGACACGGCCTGGTTGTCGCGGAACGACCCGGATTGTTTCAGAAGCTCGTCGACAAGGGTGGTCTTGCCGTGGTCGACGTGCGCGATGATCGCAATGTTGCGAAGGTCCATAAGGGCTGTCCTGTTAGCTGCGCCGCAGCGCATACACGACGGCGTGCGGTTTGGCTAGGTCACGACATACCAGTCGCGACGATGGTTGAAGGCGATCACCGCATTCAGGATCGCCGCGCCCAGCAGCGACCAGGCCACCCGGTCGGCCGGCAGCAGCCACAGCGCCACCGAAAACAGGATCAGATCGTGGATCAACTGCGTCCATCCGGCGCGAAAGCCAAAGCGGTCTTGCAGGACCAGCGCCACGATCGACACGCCGCCCAGGCTGCCGGAATGGCGGAACAGCCCCAGCAGGCCGACGCCGGCCGACACGCCGAACAGCACCGCCGCCGCGCCGGGGTGGATGTGCCCGATGACCAGCAGCGGCTTCAGCGCCTCGGCCATCAGCGAGACCAGCGTGACCGTGCCAAGGCTTTTCAGGCAGAAGACCAGCCCGCGCGCCTTCCATGCAAAGGCATAGAAGGGAATGTTCATGACAAAGAACACCACCGAGAAGTTCCAGCCGAAGGCATAGCTCAGGATCAGCGCCGTGCCCGCCGTGCCGCCGGTGACCAGCCCCGCCGCGCGCAACAGATGGATGCCCAGTGCCGCCTCGGTCGAGGCGATCAGCAGGCCCTGGATGTCCTGAAACAGCGTATAGCGGCGCGGTGATGATGGGTCAGGGGTCATGACCTTGTTTTGCGGCAGAAGCCCGGGGCAAGTCCAGAGGTTTCGCCGGCCGGGCAGGGCGGCGGCGTAAGGATGCCGCAAAAAGCGTCAGGTGGCGACGTAGCGGTCGCGCCGGTGGTTGATCGCCAGCACCAGATTCAGGATCACCACGCCGGGGATCGACCACAGCACCCGTTCCGCCGGTATCCAGATCAGCGCCACGGCGAACAGCACCGCATCAAAGGCCATCTGCAACCATCCGGCCCGAAAGCCGGTGCGGTCCTGCACCATCAGCGCGACGATGCCGATGCCCCCAAGGCTCGACCCGTGGCGGAACAGCGCCAGCAGCCCCGCGCCGGTGACAAAGCCGAACAGCACCCCGGCCAGCAGCGGGTTCAGCATGGCAAACGACATATATTGCGGCATAACCTGCGCCATGACCGACAAGAGCGTGACCGAGATCAGGCTTTTCACCGTGAACGCCAGCCCGATCCGCCGAAAGCCCAGCCAGTAGAAGGGCAGGTTGATGACGAAGAACACCGGCCCGAATCCCCAGCCCGTCGCGTAGGAGATCACCAGCGCCAGCCCTGCCGTCTGCCCGGTGATCAATCCGGCATGGCGCAGGAATTGCAGGCCGAGGGCACACATCAGCGTGCCGAAGATCAGGCCCTGCGCATCCTCGGCAGGCGTGTGGCGAGAGGGGTCGGACATGGCCGCAGCCTGCCGCAAGCTCGACCGCAAGGCAAGATGCGGTGCGATCTTCGTGTGAAAGGTGAAGATTCTGCCGCTAATGCCTGATTGAAATCAGTTTCTTGCCGAAATGATTTCCGCCGCGATCCGCGCGCCCAGTCGGGCGTTGTTCAGGACCAGTGCGATATTCGCCTCCAGCGAGCGACCGCCGGTCATCTCGAACATCTTCTGCAACAGGAACGGCGTCACCGCCTTGGCGCTGATGGCGCCCGAGGCTGCTTCGGCCAGCGCCGCCTCGATCACGGGGTCGATGTCGGCGCGGGGGATCTCGGCCTCATGCGGGATGGGGTTCGCCACCAGTTGACCGCCCGAAATCCCCAGCGCGCCACGGATCACATGCGCCCGGGCGATTTCCGCCGCGCTGTCCAGCCGCAAGGGCGCCATCAGCCCGGACGACCGCGACCAGAAGGCCGGGAATTCGTCCTGCCCCACGGCGATGACCGGAACGCCATTGGTTTCAAGCACTTCCAGAGTCTTCGGCAGATCCAGGATCGCCTTTGCCCCGGCGGCCACCACCGTCACCGGCGTCTGCGCCAGCTCCAGCAGGTCGGCGGAAATGTCGAAACTTGCCTCGGCCCCGCGATGCACGCCGCCGATGCCGCCGGTCGCAAAGACCTCGATCCCGGCCAGATGCGCGCATATCATCGTCGCAGCCACGGTCGTGGCCCCCGTCCGCCCTTGCGCCAGACAGGCGGCAAGATCGGCGCGCGACAGCTTCATCACCGCCACGGCCCGGCCCAGCCCCTCCAGTTGCGCGTCGGTCAACCCGATGTGGATGCGCCCGCCCATCACCGCGATGGTCGCGGGCACAGCCCCGGCGCGACGCACCTCGGCCTCGACCGCGCGGGCGGTCTCCACATTCTGCGGAAAGGGCATCCCGTGGGTGATGATCGTCGATTCCAGCGCGACGAGGGGCGCCCCCTCGGCACGGGCCTTCGCCACATCGGGAGAGAAGGCGATCAGATTATTTTTCAGCAGCATGACAGCCTCCGTTTGCGCGACGATATGCGACTATTGCCAGAAATGGGGGGCAAGCAGAAGCTCCTCGCATGACCTGGGGCGGCAGGATGACCAATAAACGGGTCGCGCTGACGTTTCTCCCGCCAGCGACAGGCTCTCGCCGCCGGCAAGGCGTCCGTCGATGCGGCGGCGGATCTGCCCGGGCCGCCCGTGCCTGTGCTTCACCGGCAAGGGCAGGACGCGCGGCGGAGGGGCGGTCAAGGGATCGCCGTGTCATCGGTGCTGACATGGGCGGCGGCGGCGGTGACGGCGGCACGAAGCGCCGCCGTCCGGGTTGCCCCGCGGCGTTCGGCCACCAGATGGGCGGCCATGAACGTATCGCCCGCGCCGGTGACGCGCGCCACATGCACGACGGGCGGCGCGTCGGTGATGACACCCGCGCCCTGGCTGCCCTCGGCGCAGGCCTGCCCGCCGTTCGTCACCAGCACGCGGGCGGCGCCCTGCGCCAGCATCGCCTCTGCCGCCGCGGCGGCGGTCTCGGCAAGGCCGCCGGTCAGGACATTCGCCTCCTCAAGGTTCACATAAAGCGTCGCGTTGGGATGACGCATCAGCGGCAGCACCCGCGCGGCCTTGTCGGGGCTGGCCGGCGCCACGCGCAGATCCGCCCGCGCGAACAGCGGCGATCGCGCGATCTCGGCCAGCAGCGTTCCCGTCAGGTTGCCGTCCAGTGCCATCGGCCCGGCCCAGGGCGCGGCCGCCGACCCCAGCCGCCCATCGGCCAGCGGCCGCAGGATCGTGTCGCCCGCCGCCTCCAGCGAATGCGCATCGGCGATCGAGGCGATCAGCCCGTTCGCCCCCTCCACCGCCATGTAGCGGTCGGTCGGCAGATTGCCGGGACGGTAAAGATAGCCCGCTTCCAATCCCATCCGGGCGCAGGCGGCCACCAGTTCGTCACCCTCGGCATCCCGGCCGACCGCACCCAGCAGGGCAGGGCGTAGGCCCAGGCGTTGCAAGGTCATGGCGATGTTCATCGCGACCCCGCCCGGCAGCCGCGTGATCCGCCCCGGCACATCCGCCCCGATCCGCATCACCGCGGGCGAGCGGCCAATGATGTCCCACAGGATCGCGCCGATGCACAGAATGTCGGGTGACTGGCTCATGCCCATGCTTGTGACGCGCGCGGGAGAAACTGGCAAGCGGCGTCGCGGGCGAAGGACGCGGACGCTCCGCGGGGAGTATTTTCAAAAGGGAAAGCGGGCAGGGGGGTCACTTCCCGGCTTTCCCTTTTCCAAATACTCTCGCCGAAGGCATCGCCCGAGCCGGCGCGCGTCAGCGCGCAGGCGAGACAAGGGCCGTGCGGGCGCCAGCCCGCGCCTTTTTGTTCCCCGGCGCTTGCAATCGTGCCGCTTCCCCCGTATATGCGCGCCACTTCACAGGCGGATGCGGGCCTGGACGGGGAGAAATCCCGTCTGGTCCACCGGTTGGGGCGAAAGTCCTGAGAACATCCGCCGAGGCGCAAACCGGAAAGGAAATGGACATGGCGCTCCCCGAGTTTTCCATGCGTCAGCTGCTTGAAGCTGGCGTTCACTACGGCCACCAGACCCAGCGTTGGAACCCGCGCATGGGCGAATACATTTATGGCGACCGCAACGGCATCCATATCATCGACCTGACCCAGACCGTCCCGATGCTGGACCAGGCGCTGAAGGTCGTGCGCGACACCGTCGCCAAGGGCGGCCGCATCCTGTTCGTCGGCACCAAGCGTCAGGCGCAGAAATCCGTCGCCGAAGCCGCCGAAAAATGCGCGCAATACTACATGAACCACCGCTGGCTGGGTGGCACGCTGACCAACTGGAAAACCGTGTCCCAGTCGATCCAGCGCCTGAAGCAGATCGACGAGATCATGGCGTCCGGCGGCGAAGGGCTGACCAAGAAGGAACGCCTGAACATGGAACGCGACCAGGCGAAGCTGCAAGCTTCGCTGGGCGGCATCCGCGAGATGGGCGGCGTGCCGGACCTGCTGTTCGTGATCGACGTGGGCAAGGAGGATCTGGCGATCCTCGAGGCGCAGAAGCTGGGCATCCCCGTCGTGGCCGTGGTCGACACCAACTGCTCGCCCAAGGGCATCGACTATGTGATCCCCGGCAACGACGACGCCGCCCGCGCCATCGCGCTTTACTGCGATCTGGTCTCGCGCGCGGCGCTGGACGGGATGTCGGCGCAGATGGGCGCCGCGGGCATCGACCTTGGCGCGCTGGAAGAGGCGCCCGAGGAAGAAGCCGCCGAGGCCTGAGCCTGTCGCAAAGCCTTTACCCGGCGGGCCTAAACCCCGCCGGGCAACCCATTTTACGGGAGAGATGAAATGACTGTCACCGCGAGCATGGTGAAGGAACTGCGCGAATCGACCGGCGCGGGCATGATGGACGCCAAGAAGGCGCTGACCGAAACCAATGGCGACATGGATGCCGCCGTCGACTGGCTGCGCACCAAGGGCCTGGCGAAAGCCGCCAAGAAGGCCGACCGCGTGGCGGCCGAGGGTCTGGTGGGCGTTGCCGTCTCGAACGGCAAGGGCGTCGCGGTCGAGATCAACTCGGAAACCGACTTCGTGGCCAAGAACGCCGACTTCCAGAGCCTGGTGCGCGAAGTCGCCCGCGTGGCGCTGGAAACCGGCGACTCGGTCGAAGTGGTCAAGGCCGCCGACCTGAATGGCGAAACCGTGGATACGGTGATCCAGAACGCCATCGCCCGCATCGGCGAGAACCTGAACTTCCGCCGGATGCATGTGCTGGACGGCGAAACCGTCGTCTCCTACGTCCACAATGCGGCGACCGAGGGCATGGGCAAGATCGGCGTGCTGGTCGCGCTGAACGGCCCGGCCGACAAGGCGCAGGCGATCGGCAAGCAGTTCGCCATGCACATCGCCGCGACCAACCCGCTGTCGCTGTCCGAGGCGACGCTGGACCCGGTGGTGCTGGAACGCGAACTGGCCGTGCAGACCGCCAAGGCGTTGGAAGAAAACGCCGCCTCGGCCAAGCCGAAGCCCGACCAGGTGATCCACAACAACATCATCCCCGGCCGGATGAAGCGGTTCCTGGCGGAAAACACGCTGCTGGGGCAGGCTTTCGTGATCAACCCCGACCTGACGGTCGAGCAGGCCGCGAAAGAGGCGGGCGTCGAGATCACCGGCTATGCCCGCGTGATGGTCGGCGAAGGCGTCGAGAAGAAGTCCGAGGATTTTGCCGCCGAAGTGGCGAAAGTCCTGCAAGGCTGATTTCCCGCCGGCAGAAGCAACGAAGGCCCCGGACGAATCCGGGGCCTTTTGCATTGGTCGGGGGCAGGGGGTCTATTCCCCCGTAATCGCAAGCATTTCTTTAGTCGCAAACGTCAATCGCACACCAGAACTCGGGAAAAAGTGGTGAGGTCCTGGGGACCCCACCACCTGCACCGCGCGCCTCGGGGATGAAACGCGAACGGCGCCAGTCGACCCCGGACCACCGATGAGAATACACCGGCGCCCGGACAGGGAGCCTGCCCGCCACGGGGGCAGCGGGCAGAGATGCAGGGGAACGGGGCGAAAATACATCCCCGGTCCCCCTGCCGTTCCGAAGCCATAAGGCCACCACTCACGGAACTCTGACAGAATGCCGGTTGACGTTACGTTAGGAAAGTCGGGGATTCCCTACCTGTGCCACCTCGGCGCGCTGGAAGATCAGGTTCAGCATCGCGGCCTTGGCGACGGCTTGGGCGGTGGTATCGACGCTCAGCGCCTCTCGCGCGAGGCGCAGGTGTTTTTCGATCATGGCGGGCGAGACCTCCATGATCAGGGCCACGTCCTGCGTGGTCTTGCCATCGGCCACCCATTCCAGCGCCTCGCGCTGGCGGGCGGTCAAGGCGCGGCGGCGGGGCATCGGAAGCTGCATCAGCTTGAGATGCATGATATGAGCGACGGCCTGCAACTCATCGCCACGATTGGAAAAAATCGCCTCGACCTCTGCATGGCCAAGGCCGGGATCGGCGATCAGACCCAACGCGCCTTTGGCGCGGGCGGAAGTTTCGGGAAAGCTGATGGTGATGCCGGCGGTCACGCCGATGGCCAGGTTGATGCGGACGGTTTCGGCTTCGTCAGGGGTAAGCCGCCCGGCAAGATAGGCTTCGCGCACCCAGGCCCAGGTGCAGGCGCCTTCGTTCTGGACGGCCCAGCGGAACAGCGGCGTGCGCGAGAAGAAATTGTTGCGGAAATAGTGTTTCTCGAACTCCGGTCCGGCAGAAGACAGATAAAGCGCATCGTCCGGGTCGCCGTAATGGCGTTCCGACCGAAAGCGCGTCAGCCCGTAATTTGCACGCGAGAACCCCATGGCCGAGAATTTCTCGACCGCCAGATCCCAAACGGTAGCCGCATCGCGCGACGCAGCGATGCGGTTGAACAGGTTCAGATCGTTCAATTTTATTCCTCGCGCCAGATGCTTGACCCCAGAAGCCCCGGACAGTTCGGAATTAAACGGCAGGTTCGCCCGAATGTCGAGGGGCGCATACATGGTCGGATTGCACGGCAGCTCTGCGAAAATGAACGGGTGCGGTTCGGCAAGGGTTTCTGAATGGTTCTCCGGCAGACTGGGGCATTGGCAATTTATTTACATAACTATCATTATCGGATAAATGCATACTCTAACGAGAGCCTTGTCCCTGCGGCCAAAATCCGGGCTAAGCGTCATGGGTCGGGCCGGATGACCCTCTGATCCTCCGGCCCGGCCGAGGCTCAGGTAATCACATCCGGTTCGGTCCGACCCGTGTATCCTGCGATCCCCGCCAGTTCATGCGCGGCGGCGATCACGCCCGACAGCGCCTCTTGCGGGTCGCGGTCAAGGCCGGTTGGGCCGGGTTCGTAGGCTTCGAGATACAGGCGCAGTGTCGCACCTTCGGTGCCGGTGCCCGACAGGCGCAGGACGATCCGGCTGCCGCCGACGAACAGGATGCGCACGCCCTGTTTGGTGGAAACCGAGCCGTCCACCGGGTCGGTATAGGCGAAATCATCTGCCGCCTGCACCACCAGATCGCCGACCCTGCGGCCCGGCAGGTCCGCCAGACTACCCCGCAGCGCGGTCATCATCGCATCGGCCTTTTCGGTCGCGATGGCCTCGAAATCGTGGCGGCTGTAATAGTTGCGCCCGTATTTGGCCCAGTGTTCGGCCATGATCTGCGCGACGGGCTGGTTGCGCACGGCGAGGATGTTGAGCCACAAAAGGATCGCCCAGAGGCCGTCCTTTTCGCGCACATGGTCGGACCCGGTGCCGAAGCTCTCCTCGCCACACAGGGTGGCGCGGCCCGCATCCAGCAGGTTGCCGAAGAACTTCCACCCCGTGGGCGTTTCGTATTTCCCGATCTTCAGCGCATCGGCCACCCGGTCGGCGGCGGCACTGGTCGGCATCGACCGCGCCACCCCCGCAAGGCCCCGTGCATAGCCCGGTGCCAGATGGGCGTTCGCCGCCAGCACGGCCAGACTGTCGGACGGAGAGACATAGATGCCCTGCCCCACCACCATGTTGCGGTCGCCGTCGCCATCGCTCGCCGCGCCGAAATCGGGGGCGTCCGGCCCCATCATCTCGGCCATCAGCTCATGCGCCCAGGTCGGGTTCGGATCGGGGTGCATCCCGCCGAAATCCGGCAAGGGCGTCGCATGGGTCACGGTGCCTTTGGCCGCACCCAGACGGTTTTCAAGAATTTCAACGGCATAGGGGCCGGTTATGGCGCACATGCTGTCCATCCGCATGCGGAACCCGCCTGCGAACATCGCCCGGATCGCGGCGAAATCGAACAGCGTTTCCATCAACGCGGCATAGTCGGCCACGGGGTCGACCACATCGACGATCATGCCGCCCAAGGTGCTGCGGCCGAGGGTGGACAGGTCCACATCCTGCGCGTCGATCATCTTGTATTCCGCGATCTCGGTCGTGCGTTTGTAGATCGCCTCGGTCACAGCCTCGGGCGCAGGGCCGCCGTTCGACATGTTGAACTTGACGCCGAAATCCGCCTCGGGCCCGCCGGGATTGTGGCTGGCCGACATGATGATGCCGCCGTCGGTTTTGTTCAGCCGGATCAAGTGACTGGCGGCCGGAGTTGACAAAAGCGCCCCCTGCCCCACGATCACCCGCTCCGCCCCGTTCGCCGCCGCCATCCGCAGGATCACCTGCGCCGCGCGGTCGTTGAAATAACGCCCGTCGCCGCCCAGCACAAAGGTCTTGCCCGCGCATCCCACCACGTCGAAGGTCGACTGGATGAAATTCTCCAGATAGTGGCGCCCCATGAACACCGGGGTTTTCTTGCGCAGGCCGCTTGTCCCCGGTTTCTGCCCGGCGATCGGTTGGGTTGCGACGGTATGGGTGGTCATTTCCTTACTCCCTGCGCCCGCGCCGCGGGCTGAAACACAAGAACGGATTGGGCGGGAACCTGAGCGCCCGTATCCCAGACAGGATGGGCGTCATCTGGCCGGGTGGTGTCAAGGATCAACTCCCACCCCGGCGCGGTATCGGGCAGGGTCAGCGGAACCGCGCCGCCGGGGTTGAAGACGGCAAGGATGGCCTCGTGCCCCTCGTCCCCGCCCTCGGCCGCCATGCGCAGCTCCACGCACAGACAGCGGAACCCGGCGTCGTGCCAATCCTCGGGTCGCGGCGGTTGGCCATCGGCCCGGCGCCAGATCACATCGGGCAGGTTGTCATGCGCCCGCGGTTTGGCGTGCAGGAACCGCCGCTGGCGCAGAACCGGATGGTCGCGGCGCAGCTTCGTCAGCCGCGCGATGAAGCCGGTCAGCGGATCGTCGCGCCACTGGACCCAGCCGATGTCGTTTCCTTGCGCATAGGCGTTGTTGTTGCCCTGCTGGCTGTTGCCCACCTCGTCCCCGGCCAGCAGCATCGGAATGCCTTGCGACAGGAACAGCGTGGCCAGCAGGTTGCGCTTGCGCAGTGCCCGCGCGGTCAGGATGGCGGGGTCGTCGGTCGGCCCCTCGACCCCCAGATTGTCGGAATGGTTGTCGGAATGGCCGTCGCGATTGTCCTCGCCATTGGCGAGGTTGCGCTTGACGGTATAGCTGACTACATCCTCCAGCGTGAAACCGTCATGCGCGGTCAGGAAGTTCACGGAACTGGTCGCCGCCCTGCCCTGATGGTCGAACCGTTCGGCCGACCCCAGCAGGCGCTTTGCCAGATCGGGCATCATCCCGGCCTCGCCCTTCCACAACCGCCGCACGCCGTCGCGAAAGCGGTCGTTCCATTCGCGGAACGGATGGGGATAGGCGCCCAGCTGATAGCCGCCGGGGCCGATGTCCCACGGTTCGGCAATCAGCTTTACCTGCGCCAGAACCGGGTCTTGCCGGATTGCATCGAAGAACCCGCCGTTGGGGTCGAACCCGCCGGCCTCGCGCCCCAGAACGGTGGCAAGGTCGAAGCGGAAGCCGTCGACGTGCATCACCTCCACCCAATAGCGCAGGGAATCCATGACCATGCGCAGCACCATGGGGTGCGTCACGTTCATCGTATTGCCGGTGCCGGTGTCGTTCACATAGAACCGCCCGCCGTCCAGCAGGCGGTAATAGCTGCGGTTGTCGAGACCGCGAAAGGCGATCGTCGGGCCGAACTCGTCCCCCTCGCCCGAGTGGTTGTAGACCACATCCAGCACCACCTCCAACCCGGCGGAATGCAGGCGGCGGACCATCTGCTGGAACTCCCACACCTCGCCGCGGGCCATATAGCGCGGCTCGGGCGCGAAGAACCCGATGGACTGATAGCCCCAGTAATTGCGCAGCCCCTTCGCCACCAGAAAGCGGTCGTCGACAAAGGCGTGGATCGGCAGCAGTTCCACCGTGGTCACGCCCAGCTTCAGCAGGTGTTCGATCACCGCATCCGAGGACAGGCCCAGATAGGTGCCGCGATGGCCCTTTTCGACGCGCGAGTGCAGCATGGTCAGGCCGGCCACATGCGCCTCATACACGACGGTATCGGCCATGTGGACGCGCGGCGGACGGTCGTCGCCCCAGTTGAAGCTGGTGTCGGCCACCACCGATTTCGGCACGGCAAAGGCGCTGTCGCGCGTGTCATAGGACAGATCGGCGCGCGGGCTGCCGACCTTGTAGCCCATCAGCGCGTCCGACCATTTCAGCCGCCCCGACAGCGCGCGGGCATAAGGGTCGATCAGCAGTTTGTGCGGGTTGAAGCGGTGCCCCTGTTCGGGAACATACGGCCCATGCACTCGGTATCCATACAGCGTGCCGGGGGTCAGCCCGCCGACATGCACATGCCAGATGTCGCCATCGCGGTCGCGCAGCGGAATGCGCGACAGCTCGCGCCGGCCATCGGGGGAAAACAGGCACAGCTCCACCTTTTCCGCATGGGCGGAAAAGACGGCAAAGTTCACCCCGTCGCCGTCGAAACTGGCCCCCATCGGCCAAGGCCGCCCCGGCGCGGTGGCGTGGCCGTTCACCGAGACACGCTTTCGTAAAGGGCGGCATAGGCGGCGGCGGAAACATCCCAGCCGAGCGGTTGTTTCATCGCGTTCTTCTGCGTCTGCGCCCAGAGTTTCGGGCGGGCGTGCAGGTCCAGAAGCCGCCGCAGAGCGTGCCCAAAGGCCAGCGCATCGGTCGGGTGGAAACTGATCCCCGTGGCCACCCCGGCGGCCAGTGCGGCGGGCGAGGCGTCGATCACCGTATCGGCCAGCCCCCCGACCGCCGCCACCACCGGCAGCGCGCCATAGCGCAGCCCATACATCTGCGTCAGCCCGCAAGGCTCGAACCGGCTGGGCACCAGCACCGCATCGGCCCCGGCAAACAGCCGGTGGCTCAGCGCCTCGTCATAGCCGATGCGGATGGCGACGCGGCCGGGATGGCGCGCCTCCATCCCGCGCATCGCCTCTTCCAGCGCCGGATCGCCGGACCCCAGCACGATCAGCCCGCCGCCGCCCGCGACAAAATCGTCGATCACGGGGGGCAGCAGGTCCACCCCCTTTTGATCGGTCAGGCGGCTGACCACGATGGCCAGCGGGCCGGGCACGTCCAGCCCGAAGTCATCGCAGATCGCGGCGCGGTTGTCGGCCTTGGCCCCCGGCTGTTTCAGCGAATAGGGCACGGGTTCGGCCGCGGGCGACCAGACGGCGGTGTCGATCCCGTTCAGGATGCCGCTCAGCGCCCCGGCCCGTTCGGCCAGCACCCCCTCCAGCCCCATGCCGACCTCGGGCCGCAGCAGTTCGGCCGCATAGGTGGGCGAGACGGTGGTGATCCGGTCGGCCGTCACCAGCCCGGCCTTCAGGCTGGACAGGTTGCCGAAATATTCCAGACTGCCCGGATAGAACTCATGCGCGGGCAGGCGCAGATCGCCCAGCAGATGCGCGGGCGCCCAGCCCTGAAAGGCGATGTTGTGGATGGTCAGGACCGATCCTACGTCGCGCGGCCCGCCCCAAGCCAGATAGGCAGGCGCGAACCCCGCCTGCCAGTCATGGGCGTGCAGAACGTCCGGCATCCAGCCCGCGACCCCCTCGCGCGCCAGCTTGGCCGCCATCCACGACAGCGCGGCAAAGCGTTGCGGATTGTCGGGCCAGTCGCCGCCCGCATGGTTGTAAGGCCCGCCGTCGCGGTCATACAGATGCGGCGCGTCCAGCAGCACCAGATGCAGGCCGTTCACCGGCCCGTGGAACAGCCGCGCCTCGCCGCCGAACAGATCGCCCTCATACCAGAATTCGTCCATGTCGGCGGTCAAGTGGCGCAATGGGCGATAGGCGGGCAGCATCACCTTCATCTGCCAGCCCGCACCCGCCAAGGCGGCGGGCAAGGCGCCGACCACATCGGCAAGGCCCCCGGTCTTGATCAGGGGAACGCATTCCGACGCGACAGACAGCACCTTGCCCGGCATGGCCACTTTTCCTTTCAGCCCAAGGCCCGCGCGCGGGCGTCGATCATGTCCTGCGTGATCAGGACCACGCCGCCCTCGCTGCGGCGGAACCATCTTGCATCTTCCTCGGGGTCCTGGCCCACGACCAGCCCGTCGGGGATTTTCACCCCCCGGTCGATGACGCACCGGCTCAGCTCCGCCCGGCGCGCGACATCGACATAAGGCAGCGCGACCACCTGATCCAGCGTGGCATAGCTGTGGGTCCGCACCCCGGTGAACAGCAGGGAGTTGCGCACCTCGGACCCCGAGACGATGCAATCGCCCGACACCAGCGACGACACCGCCGACCCCCGGCGCCCATCCTCGTCATGGATGAACTTGGCGGGCGGCACGATCTCGGCATAGGTCCAGATCGGCCAGGCGTTGTCGTAAAGATCCAGCTTCGGCACGAAATCGGTCAGGTCGATGTTCGCCTGCCAGAAGGCGTCGATCGTGCCCACGTCGCGCCAGTAGGGTTCGGTTTCCAGACCGCTGGTGACGCAGCTTTCGGCGAAGCGGTGTGCCATCGCCTTGCCGTTCCTGACGATCATCGGGATCAGGTCGTTGCCGAAATCGTGGCTGGAATTGTCGTCGGCCATGTCCCGTACGAGAAGGTCGCGCAGGAACGCCCAGTCGAACACATAGATCCCCATCGAGGCCAGCGAATGCGCCGGATCGCCGGGGATCGAGGGCGGATCTTTCGGCTTTTCCAGAAAGGCGGTGATGCGCCCCGTGGCATCCACATCCATCACGCCAAAGGCCGTCGCCTCGGCACGGGGAACGGTCAGGCAGCCGATAGTCACATCCGCCCCGGATTCGACATGCTGTTGCAGCATGATCTCGTAATCCATTTTATAGATGTGGTCGCCCGCCAGGATGATCACATATTTCACATCGTAATCGTCGATGATGTCGATGTTCTGCGCCACCGCGTCGGCGGTGCCCAGATACCACTTCGATTCATCCACCCGCTGCGAGGCGGGCAGGATGTCGAGGTATTCGTTCCGCTCCGCCCGGAAAAAGTTCCACCCCCGCTGCATGTGGCGGATCAGGGAATGCGCCTTGTATTGCGTGGCAATCGCCATCTTGCGGATGCCCGAGTTCAGCGCGTTCGACAGGGCAAAGTCGATGATCCGGGTCTTGCCGCCGAAATAGACGGCCGGTTTCGCGCGCCGGTCGGTCAATTCCTTCAACCGGCTGCCGCGCCCGCCCGCAAGGACAAAGGCCATGGCCTGCGAGGACAGTCTTGTATTCGGTCTTGGTTTCATACGCTTCCCTCCCCGGAACCCTCATGACGAAGATAAAGTGCCGATAGCGGCGGCAACGTGACAAGCGCCGATTGCGCCTGCCCGTGCCAGGCCTTCGGTTCCGTGACCACCCCTCCCAGGTTGCCACGGTTGGCGCCGCCATAGGTCGCGGCGTCGGTGTTCAGGATTTCCGCCCATTGCCCCGCCACCGGCAGGCCAAGGCGATAGCGGCGCTCCACCGGCGTCATGTTTACCACCACGGCAACCATCGGGTCATCCGCCCTGCCCTTGCGGACCCAGGCGAAGACCGAATTGGCGGCATCGTTCGCCTCCAGCCAGTCGAACCCTTCGGGCCTTGTGTCATTCACATGCAGCGCCGGATTGTCGCGGTAAGTGCGGTTCAGGTCGCGGATCAGCGCCTGCACCCCCGCATGGGCGGGGGTGTCCAGCTGATGCCAGTCAAGGCTCTGGTCATGGTTCCATTCGCGGCCTTGCGCGAACTCCTGCCCCATGAACAGCAGCTTTTTGCCTGGGTGCCCCCACATGAAGCCATAATAGGCGCGCAGGTTTGCGAACTTTTGTTCACCATCGCCCGGCATCCGGGTCAGCATCGACCCCTTGCCATGCACAACCTCGTCATGGCTGATCGGCAGGATGAAGTTTTCCGACCAGGCATAGACCAGGCCGAACGTCATCTGGTGGTGATGGTGCCGCCGATAGACCGGATCGCGCGCCATATAGGCCAGCGTGTCGTTCATCCAGCCCATGTTCCACTTGAACCCGAAGCCAAGGCCGCCATGGTTCACCGGCCGCGACACGCCGGGGAAAGAGGTGGATTCCTCGGCCACCGTCATGATGCCGCCGACCTCGCCATAGGTCGTCACGTTCATGCGTTGCAGCATCTCGATGGCCTCATAGTTCTCGCGGCCACCATCCTTGTTCGGGATCCACTGGCCCGCAGGGCGCGAGTAATCGCGGTAGAGCATCGAGGCCACCGCATCGACCCGCAGCCCGTCGATATGGAATTCCTCCAGCCAATACAGCGCGTTGGAGGTCAGATAGTTCTGCACCTCGGCACGGCCATAGTTGTAGATCAGCGTGTTCCAGTCGAGGTGAAACCCCTCGCGCGGGTCGGCATGTTCATAAAGTGGCGTGCCGTCGAACCGGCCAAGGCCATGCGGATCGGTGGGGAAATGCCCCGGCACCCAGTCGATCAGAACGCCCAGTCCCCGCCGGTGCGCGGCGTCGATCAGGGCGCGAAATTCCTGCGGGGTGCCGTGGCGGATGGTCGGCGCGAACAGCCCGACCGGCTGATACCCCCACGACCCGTCGAACGGAAATTCGGAAACCGGCAGCAGCTCGATATGGGTAAAGCCCATGTCGGCGGCATAACCCACCAGCTGATCGGCCAGTTCCAGATAGGACAGCATCCGCCCGCCGGGCGCGCGTTTCCACGACCCGAGGTGAACCTCATAGATCGACACCGGCGCATCGACCGACTGGTGCCGCCAGCGGTCGGCCATCCAGTCCCCATCCTGCCAATGCGTTTCACGGATGTCGCGCACCACCGATGCGGTCGCGGGCGGATGTTCCGCGCCGAACCCCACCGGATCGGCCTTGAGCGGCAGCAGCGCGCCGCCCGGCCCCTTGATCTCATACTTGTAGGGCTGGCCCTCGCCCACGCCGGGGACAAAGATCTCCCACACACCCGTTGCGCCGCGCCGCCGCATCGGATGGCGCCGCCCGTCCCAGATGTTGAAATCGCCCACGACCGAGACGCGTTCGGCATTCGGCGCCCAGACGGCGAAATGGGTGCCGGTGATGCCCTCATGCGCCATCACATGTGCACCGAGCGCGGTCCACAGCCGACGATGCTTGCCCTCGCCCAGCAGGTATTCATCCATCTCGCCCAGAACGGGGCCGAAACGGAACGGATCCTCCCATTCCCATTGCGCCCCGCCCCCTTCGGCCCGCAGGCGATAGGCGGGTTTCTTCGGGAAGGCGGCGCAGAACAGGCCCGCGTCATGCACGCGCGTGGCCTCGACCGGCTTGGCCGTCTTGCCGGTCAGAACCCACAGCCGTTCCGCCCCCGGCGCAAGGGCCGTCACCACCCATTGCCCGTCGCGTTTCTGCGGCCCCAGCACGGCAAACGGGTCGCCGTGCCAGCCCCCGGCCAGCGCATCGGCCGTGCCGGGGTCGATCAATCCTTGGTCCGACATGCCCTCTCCCCCTGGCGCTGCCGGAGGCGCGGCCTCAAAGTGCCGAAGTCGCGCCCCAGATGTCTTTCATATAGCCCTTGATCGTCCGGTCGGACGAAAAGAAACCCGATTTCGCCGTGTTCATCGCCGCCATCTTTTCCCATTTCCGGCGGTCGGCAAAGGCCTTGTCCACCTGCCCCTGCGCGGCATGGTAGCTGTCGAAATCCGCCGCGACGAGGAAATAGTCGTGGTGCCAGACCCGGTGCACCAGCCCGTGATAGCGGTCTTTCTGCCCGGGCGAGAACCGCCCCTCGGCAATCATGTAAAGCACGTCCTGCAAGGGCTGGCTGGCCTCGATCGCCTTCTTGGAATGTTCGGGGTCCTGACGGCGGGCCATCACCTCTTCGGCGGTCAGGCCGAACAGAAAGAAGTTGTCGGCCCCCACCTCTTGCAGGATTTCGACGTTCGCGCCGTCCAGCGTGCCGATAGTCGGCGCGCCGTTCATCATGAACTTCATGTTGCCGGTGCCCGACGCCTCTTTCCCCGCGGTGGAGATCTGTTCCGACAGGTCCGCCGCCGGGATCAGCCGTTCGGCCATGCTGACATTGTAGTTTTCGGGATAGACCACCTTCAACAGATGCGCGGTTTCAGGGTCCGCATTAACAACCGCCGCCACATCGTTGATAAGGTGGATTATTTCCTTTGCCACCGCATAGCCCGGCGCGGATTTCCCGCCAAAGATCTTGACCCGCGGCACCCAGGGCGCGCGCGGGGATTTCTTGATCTGGTGCCAATGCGCGATGGTTTCCAGAATGTTCAGCAGCTGGCGCTTGTATTCGTGGATGCGCTTGACCTGCACGTCGAACAGCGCGTCGGGATCGACCTGCACCCCGCAATGCGCACCGATCCAGTTCGACAGCGCGACCTTGTTCACCCGCTTGGCCGCGCCGAAGGCGTCGAGGAAGGCGCCGTCGCCCACATGCGCCTCCAGCCCCGACAGGCGGTCCAGATCATCCTCCCACCCGTCGCCGATGGTGTCAGTAATCAGCGTCGACAGCGGCTGGTTGCACATCCGCAGCCAGCGGCGCGGCGTCACCCCGTTGGTTTCATTGACGATCCGGTCGGGGTGCAGCGCGTTCAGTTCAGGGAACAGGTTCTTCTTGATCAGATCGGTGTGCAGCGCCGAAACCCCGTTCACCTTGTGCGCCATGATGAACGCCAGTTCACCCATCCGCACCTCATGGTGTTTCACGATGCCGACGTAATGCGGGCGCGAGTGGTATTCGTCCTTGTGCCAGGCGTCGATGCGCTCGACGATCTGCATGTGCCGAGGCAGGACCGAGCCGAAGGTATAGGTGGCCCAGCGTTCCAGCGCCTCGGGCAGCAGCGTGTGGTTGGTATACCCCAGACAGCCCCGCGCCGTTTCCAGCGCATCGCCGAACCCCAGCCCGTGTTCATCGACCAGCAGGCGGATCAGTTCCGGCCCGGCAATCGCGGGATGGGTGTCGTTCATCTGGATGGCGACATGTTTCGGCAGGTCGCGCAGATTCTGGTGGGTTTGCAGGAACCGGCGCAGGATGTCCTGCAACGCGGCCGAGGTCAGGAAGAATTCCTGCTTCAGCCGCAGCTCCTTGCCCTGATAGGTGGTGTCGTCGGGATAGAGCACCCGGCTCAGCGTCCGGGCCAGCGCCTCGGGCTCTGCCGCCGCCGCGTAATCGCCGCGGTTGAACCGCTCCAGATCGAACAGCGTCGTCGGTTTCGCCGACCACAGCCGCAGCGTGTTGGCCCATTTCCCCTGCCAGCCGATCACCGGCGTGTCATAGGCCATGGCATAGACGGTTTCGCCCGGAACCCACACGTCCCGGCCATCCCGGCTTTCCATATGGCCCTTGAAGGGGATGGTATATTGCGCCTCCGGCCGCTCGAACTCCCACGGGTTGGACAGGTTCAGCCAGTCCTCGGGCGCCTCGACCTGATAGCCGTTCTCGAACCGCTGGCGGAACAGCCCGTGTTCATAGCGGATGCCATAGCCATAGGCGGGGCAGCCCAGCGTCGCCATGCTTTCCATGAAACACGCCGCCAGCCGCCCCAGCCCGCCGTTGCCAAGCGCTGCGTCCGGCTCATCCTCGACCACCAGGCGGAAATCCTGGCCAAAGCCCGCCATCACCTGCTCTGCAATATCGCGCAGGCCCAGGTTGACGGTCGCATCCTCCAGGATCCGGCCGATCAGGAATTCCATCGACAGGTAATAGACCCGCTTGTGATCGGTGCCCCAGGTCTTGCGGGTCGAGGCGAACCACGGGTCCACGATCCGGTCGCGGATCGCAAAGGACAGGGCCATGCGCCAGTCATAGGTGCTGGCGTTCGGAACATCCTTGCCCAGGGTAAAGGTCAGGTGGCGCAGGACATCCGACTGAAGCTGGCTGCTGGTGAGGTCGAGGTCTTTCACTGTCACATCCACTGTCTGTTGGCGCTTTGCCGCCAGCCTACGCCGCTGCCCCGCACCGTCAAGTCGCCGCGCCGCGGCATGAGCATTTGCCCAATTGTGGCAGCTATGCTCACACCCCTCATGCTAGCGCAAACAAAAGCGAAAGCCATTGTTTTTTGGCGGTTATCGACGGCTTTTGCCCGAATTTTCACCATCGGCCCGCTGGTTTCGCCCGGCCACAGCTGCCGAAAGAAGTGGCGCGCGGCGAATGGCGGCGCCGACGGGCGCTTGACTTCGCCCCGCCCGCACCCGCAGATCGCGGCATGAAATGGGCCAACCTGATCCTGCTGATCCTGTTTCCGGTCGCGTGGTTCGCGCCGCTGATGCGGGCCGGGATCAACCTGCCGCTGTTCGGCACGCGCGACATCTCGGTGGTGTCAGGCCTGCAATCCTTGTGGGAAAGCGATGTGGTGCTGGCGCTGACCGTCACCTGTTTTGCGATCTTTGCGCCCTGGCTGAAAACCATCGGGCTGGCGCTGCTGCATTTCGGCCTGCTGTCGCCGCGCACCCTGCCCGCGCTGCATGTGCTGGGCAAGCTGGCGATGGCCGACATCTTTCTGATCGCGCTTTACATCGTGATCGTGAAGGGGATCGGGCTGGCCACGGTGGAAACCGCCTGGGGGCTCTATCTGTTCACCGGCTGCGTGCTGGCCTCGCTGGCGATGTCCATCGCCACCGCCCGTCACAGCGCGCGGTAACGGCTTTCCTGCCGGGCGGTCCACAGGACGCTCACATCCCAGCCGTCATCGGTCTGCTCTTCGGCCGTGACGACGCCCTGATCGTGCAGCCAAGCGCGCTTGCGCCCCTCGGCAAAGGGCAGAGTCAGGCGCCGTTCGGTCTTTTCCTCGTCAAAGGCGGCGGAAATCGCGTCTAGCAGGCGCGCCACCCCCTCGCCGGTAACGGCGGAAATCGGAAAGACGCCCTCGCGGTTTTCCGCCTGCGCCATCAGCGAATCCCGCGCCGAAGGGTCGACCAGATCCAGCTTGTTCCAGACCTCGAACATCGGGACCGTCGGCTTGACCCCCAAGGATTGCAGGATCCCGGCCACATCGGCCGCCTGTTCCGCCGTCTCGGGGTGGCTGATGTCGCGGACGTGCAGGATCAGATCGGCCTCCAGCACCTCCTCCAGCGTGGCGCGAAAGGCGGCGACGAGTTGCGTCGGCAGATCGCTGATGAAGCCCACCGTGTCCGACGCGATGATCTTGCGCCCCGAGGGCAGGACGATCCCGCGCATCGTCGGGTCCAGCGTGGCGAACAGCATGTCCTTGGCCAGCACATCCGCCCCGGTCATCCGGTTGAACAAGGTGGACTTTCCGGCGTTGGTATAGCCGACCAGCGCCACCACCGGAAACGGCACCTTTTTCCGCGCCGACCGATGCAGCTCGCGCGTTTTCACCACCTTTTCCAGCTGGCGGCGGATGCGCAGCACCTGATCGTCGATGGCGCGGCGGTCGGCCTCGCGCTGCGTCTCGCCGGGGCCGCCGACGAAACCGAAGCCGCCCCGCTGCCGTTCAAGGTGGGTCCAGGCGCGGACAAGGCGCGTGCGCTGATAGGACAGCGCCGCCAGTTCCACCTGCAATACGCCTTCGCGGGTGCGCGCGCGGTCGGCGAAAATCTCCAGGATCAGGCTGGTCCGGTCCAGCAGTTTGACCCCCCATTCCTTTTCCAGATTGCGCTGCTGCACGGGGGACACCGGGCCGTCGACCAGCACCAGTTCCACATCCTCGGCCGCGAAAACCGCCTTCAACTCGGCCACCTTGCCCGACCCGAACAGCGTTCCGGGCGAGACGCGGGGAACGCGCACCACCTCGGCCCCCACGACCTCCATCGCGGCAAGCGCACGCGCCAGCGACACCGCCTCGGCCAGCCCATGTTCGGGCAGGCGGCGGCTGTGCGCGGCTTTCAGGTCGGGGTGCAGCACAAAGGCACGCGTGGGACGCGCCGCCGTTTCATAGGCGTCGATCCCGCCATCGTCGAACAGCGGATCGTCTTCATCCTCGTCCGAAATCAGTCTTCACCTTCATAAAGGTTGATCGGCGCGCCCGGCATGATGGTGGAAATCGCGTGCTTGTAGACAAGCTGCGACTGCCCGTCCCTGCGCAGAAGCACGCAGAAATTGTCGAACCAGGTGATCACGCCTTGCAGTTTCACACCGTTGATCAGGAAGATCGTCACCGGAACCTTGGCCTTGCGGACGTGATTCAGAAAGGCGTCCTGCAAGTTCTGTTTGTCGGCAGCCATTGTTTTTATTGCCTTATTTTCTTGTCGCGCTTCGTCCCTGCTGTCCTTCGGTAGAATGCCCCCCAAGGCCCGCAGGGCGATTATGCTGCGCGCGCGGGCGAGATTCCAGCCCCAAAATCAGCCTGTTACCACTCGGCCCAGACGCGCCGCCAGCCATCAGGCGCAACCAGCGCCAGAATGGCCAGCGTTTCCAGTCGCCCCACCACCATGGCCAGCCCTAGGATCGTCTTGGCCGCGCCGGTCAGATCGGCGTAAAAGATCGGCGCGTCGGCGGCGACATTGGCCAACTGCCCGGTTGTCGTCAGCCCGGCAATGGCCAGCACCAGCAGCTTGTCAAAGGCCTCGGTCGGCATGACGATGGCCATGGCCGCCGTCACCGCGGCGATGGAAATCGCAAACAGCATGAAGAAGATCCAGGCGACATAGGCCCCCTCGCCCCGCAACCGCCGGGCCATCGGCCCCCGCCCCGAGACCGAGCTGGGATGCACGATCCGCTCCAGCTCGCGTTGCGCATGAAGCGACAGCGCATAGATCCGCAGCAGCTTGACCCCGCCGGCCGCCGTGGCCACCCCGCCGCCGGTGATCGCCAGCCCCAGCAGCATCAGCCCCGGCGTGCCAAGGCCGGACCAGGCCCGCGCCGTCACCCAGTCGCGCGATTCAAACCCGGTGGTCGTCAGGAACGACAGCGCGGTAAAGGCCGCCCCCCAGACCGACCGCAGCGCGGCGGTCAGCGGCTCCACCTCGCGCAGTTCGATCACCATGACCCAGTGGCGCAGGAAAACCGCCGCCGTCGCGGTGGCGACGATGGCTGCGGCCACCCGCACCTCGGGATCGTGCCACCAGCGGCGCGACCGGTCGACCATCACCGCCCCCGGCAGGGCGCGGCGTGTCACCGCCGGAAACAGGCACAGAAAGATCAACGCCTCGCCCGTCAGGCCGGCATGGGCGCCCATCAGCCCCCCCACGGGCGAGATGCCCGATGTCGAGATCGTCCCCATCGCATGACACAACGCGACAAAGGAGAACTCGCCCGCCATCACCAGCCCGATCCACAGCACCAGCGTCACCGCGCCATAGGCCGGAAACAGCAGCGCGGCATAGCGTATGACCCGCCGCCCCGGATGGGCGACATGGGTGATCTGCGCCGCGCCGATGGCACCCCGGCCGGGGGGGCGACCCGTTACCACCTCGACCCCGCCCAGGTTCAGCGGCGCCAGCACCGCCACCGCCATCAGCATGGCGAAGAACCCGCCACCCCATCCCGCCAGCGCGCGCCACAGATGCACCGACTGCGGCAGGCGTTCGGGCGGATAAAGCGTCGCGCCCGTCGTGGTAAAGGACGACAGCATTTCAAACCAGGCGTTCGTGAATGCGGTATCGGGCACCGCCTGCACGAAAGGCACCGCCATCAGCACCGGCAGGATCAGATAGGCCCCCGCCAGCGAGCCCAGCAGGCTGCGCGCCGCATTGCGCGGCCGGTGACCCGCCACCGCCAGCGCGATCATCGCCGTCAGCAGCAGGATCACCGTGCCGGAATAGAAGAACGCCCGCGCCACCTGATGCTCGCGCAGGATCAGGGCATGGGCCGCCGGCAGATACATCGACCCCGCCGCAACCCCCGTCAGCACCAGCAAAAGCGGAAGACCGGCCAGCCGCTGCATCAGAAAAATTCGATGCTGACTTGCAGCAGGCGCTCCACCTCGGGCACGTCCTTGGTCATGGCGAAAAGGCCGACGATGTCGCCCGCCTCGATCCGCAGGTCGCCCGCCGGTTTCAACACCTTGTCGCCCTTCATTACCAGCCCGACCAGCACCCCTTCGGGAAAGTCGATGTCGGCCACCCGCTTGCCTGCCATGGGCGAGGTGGTCAGCACCTGCGCCTCGATCACCTCGGCCTCGCTGTCGCCCAGCGAATAGATCTGCCGCACCCGCCCGTGACGGATATGCCGCAGGATCGACGACACGGTGGTGGCGCGCGGGTTGATGAAGGCGTCGATGTCCAGCGGCCCCATCAATGGTGCCAGCGTCGGGTCGTTCACCAGCGCGATGGCCATGGGACAACCCGCCTGCTTTGCCCGGACCGAGACCAGCAGGTTCGTCCGGTCGTCGTCAGTCACCGCCAGCAGCGCATCGGCGCGGTCGATCGACGCCTCCATCAGCAGGTCCATGTCCATGCCGTCGCCGTTCAGCACGATGGTCCGTTCCAGCGCATCGGCGGCGCGTTCGGCGGTGGCGCGGTCGCGTTCGATCACCTTGGCGCGCACCCGGTCGGCCCGCTGTTCCAGCGCGCGGGCCACGCCAAGGCCGACGCTGCCGCCTCCGACGATGATCACCCGTTCCTGCTTGCGCAGCCGCTTGCCAAAGATTTCCAGCGTGCGGTTCACATCCTCGGAATGGCTGAAGACGTAGATCTGGTCGCCCGCGAACAGCTGGTCGCCGGGATCCGGCGCGAACAACCGCCCGTCGCGCCGCACACCCACCACGATGGCGCGCAGGGTGCTGAACAGTTCATTCAACTGGCGCAGGGGGGTGTTCAGGACCGGGCAATCCTCTTCCAGCGTGATGCCCAGAAGCTGCGCCCGGCCGTTCATGAAGCTTTCGGTGTCAAAGGTCACGGGCGCGGCAAGGCGTTGCAGCGCGGCCTCGGCCACCTCGCGCTCGGGGCTGATCACCACGTCGATGGCCAGATCGTCGCGGCCGTAAAGGTCGTTGTAGGCGGCATCCAGATAGTTCTGCGCCCGGATGCGCGCCACCTTGCGGGTGATGCCAAAGACCGACTCGGCCACCTGGCAGGCGACCATGTTCACCTCGTCCGAATGGGTCGCGGCGATCAGCATGTCGGCATCCCGCGCGCCCGCCTTTTCCAGCACGTCGGGATAGGAGGCATGGCCCACCACCCCCTGCACGTCCAGCGTATCGGCGGCGCGGCGCACCAGATCGGCATTGGTGTCGATGATCGTCACATCGTTCTTTTCGCCCGAAAGCTGCCGGGCGATCTGCCAGCCGACCTGCCCCGCGCCGCAGATGATGATCTTCATCGCCCGGCTCCCCCGGCCCTATTCCTCGTCGCCCTCGTCGTCATCCTCCAGCCGGGCGCCGCGGCCGGTGCCCTTGTGCGTCGTCACCACGCCCAGGGATTTCAGCTTGCGGTGCAGCGCGCTGCGCTCCATCCCGACAAAGGCGGCCGTGCGGCTGATATTGCCGCCAAAGCGGTTGATCTGGGTCAGCAGGTATTCCTTTTCAAACACCTCGCGCGCCTCGCGCAGCGGCAGGGTCGCCATCGCCCCGCCAAGGACCAGCCGCCCGCCGCCCTCGGTCGCGGTCTCCTGCCCCGGCAGTTCGCGCGCCTCGATGGGGCCGGACCCGTCGCCAAGGATCAGCACCCGCTCGATCACGTTGCGCAACTGGCGGACGTTGCCGGGCCATTGCATCGTCTGCAACATCGCCTCGGCCTCGGAGGTCAGGCTGCGCAGCGGCAAGCCTTGGGTGCGGTGGAACATCTCGATGAAATGCCGCGTCAGTTCGGGAATGTCCTCGCGCCGCTCCTCAAGGCTGGGAACGGCGATGGGGACCACGTTCAGCCGGTCGTAAAGTTCCTGGCGGAACTTTCCTTGCGCGATTTCCGCCCGCAGGTCGCGCGTGGTGGACGAGATGACGCGCAGGTCCACCCGCACCCTGTCCTGTCCGCCGGCGCGGCTGAACTGCTGTTCGGTCAGCACCCGCAGGATTTTCGACTGGGTTCCCAGCGGCATGTCGGCCACCTCGTCGAAATAGACGATGCCGCCATGCGCCTGTTCCAGCAGGCCCTTTTCCACGCCGCGCTCGGCCGTCTCGCGGCCGAACAGCACCTCTTCCATCCGTTCCGGCTCGATCGTGGCGGAAGAGACCGAGACAAAGGGAAACGACGCCCGGTTGGAATGCGAATGGATGAAGCGCGCGGCCATTTCCTTGCCCGCGCCCGCAGGCCCGGTCAGCATGACCCGGCCGTTCGACTTCGTTACCTTTTCCAGCTGCGATTTCAAACCCTTGAAGGACGGACTTGAACCAAGCATCTCGGCGCTGGTCACGTCCTTGCGGCGCAGGTCCTGGTTTTCGCGGCGCAGGCGGCTGGTTTCCATCGCGCGGCTGACCACCACCATCAGCTGGTCGATGTTGAACGGCTTTTCGATGAAGTCATAGGCACCCTGCTTGATCGCCGCGACCGCGATCTCGATATTGCCGTGGCCCGAGATGATGACGATGGGAATGTCCGGGTTGTCGCGCTTGACCGTTTTCAGGATGTCGATCCCGTCCATCCGGCTGTCCTTGAGCCAGATGTCCAGGATCATCAGCGCCGGCGGCTCCGAGTTCACCTCATTCATCGCCTCGTCGGAATTTCCTGCAAGACGAACGGTATAGCCCTCGTCCTTCAGAATATCGCCGATCAGTTCGCGGATGTCCTTTTCATCGTCCACGATCAGGATATGCGCCATCACTCACCCCCATGGCCGTTTCCGGCCGTGCTACGGCCCCCGCGGCGGCGGGCGAGTCGTGGCAACACGATCTCGGCCGCAGCACCCGCGCGGGCATTTCCCTCAAAGACGGGCGCGTCCAGCAGGGACAGCGTGCCGCCATGTTCCTCGATGATCTTCTTGACGATGGGCAGACCAAGGCCGGTGCCCTTTTCCCGCGTCGTCACATAAGGCTCGAACAGCCGGGTGCGGTCTTCGGGCAGGCCGATGCCATTGTCGGCGATGTGGATCACCGCATGTTGGTCATCGACCGTCATGTCGATGCGGATTTCCGGCACATGACCCTCGGGCGCGCCCTTTTCCTGAAGCGTTTCAATCGCTTCCCCGGCGTTCTTGATCAGGTTCGTCAAGGCCTGCCCGATCATGGTCGCGTCAAGATCCATCACCACCGGCCCTTCGGGCAGGTTGCATCGGAACTTCACCTCCGGCTGGCCGCTTTCCTGAAGGATCACCGCCTCGCGCACCAGCTGTGCCAGATCGTTCTCGCGCCGGTCGGGTTCGGGCATCCGGGCGAATTTGGAAAATTCGTCCACGATGCGGCGCAGGTCGTTGGTCTGGCGAACGATGACCTCGGTATATTGTTCAAGATCAGCGGGTTCCGCGACTTGCCTGGCAAACTTGCGCTTGATCCGCTCCGCCGAAAGCTGGATCGGCGTCAGCGGGTTCTTGATCTCATGCGCGATGCGGCGGGCCACGTCGCCCCAGGCGGCCATCCGTTGCGCACTGACCAGATCGGTCACGTCGTCAAAGGCCACCACATAGCCTTCCAGCCCGCCGGTCTCGTTCCGCCGCACGCTCATCCGCACCAGCAGGCTTTCCAGCTTGCCGCGGCGGGTCAGGCGCACCTCCTCCTGCATGGCATTGCCCGCGCCCTCGCGCAGCCGGTCGAACAGGCCCGCGAACTCCGGCACCACCTGCGCCAGCGCCCCGGCGGCCCCCGGCGGCAGTTCCAGCAGCTTGCCCCCCGCGCGGTTGACGAATTGCACACGGCCGTCGGCATCCAGCCCCATCACCCCGGCGGTGACGTTCGCCAGCACCGAATCGAACAGCCGCCGCTGTTCGTCGCTTTGGCGGTGCCCTTCGACCAGCGCCTCGCGCTGGCCCTTCAACTGGCGGGTCATGCGGTTGAAGACGCGCCCCATCAGGGCGATTTCGTCATCCGTCTCCTCCTCGACCACGCGCACGTCCAGATCGCCGTCGCCCACCCGCTGCGCCGCCGCGGCCAGCCGCCCGATGGGCCGCGCCAGCCGTTCGGCGAACCACAGGCCCAGCCAGACCGCGGCCAGGATCAGGATGATCGCAAAGCCCAGATACAGCAGGCCGAATTCAAACAGCACCCGGCCGCGGTCATTTTCCAGCTGATGATACAGCCGCACCGTTGCCTGCGTCTGGTCCAGCAGCGAAAGGATTTCCCCGTCCACCTTGCGCGAGACATAAAGATAGCGGTCGGCAAAGGCGGTCAGATGGATCAGCGCGCGGTATTCGTTGTTCGGCCAGTCCTCGATGATGACCGTTTCGCCCGCCCTGGCCCGCGCCAGATCCGCGGCCGAGGGCCTTTCAAAGTCGAACAGATAGGACCGCTCGCCCCGCGTCTTCAACTCGCCCGATCCGTCGATCAGATAGACCTCGCGCAGGCCGCGCTGCACCCGCGCCTGCCCTTCGGTCAAGACTGGGCGCACCTGATCGTCGCGCATGAAGAAGGTCGACTGCTTGGCGATGTTCAGCGCCGCCGCCAGCTTTTCGGTATCCTCGATCAGGTCGCGGCGGTGTTCGGCCTCATACGCTTCGGCCGCGGCCATGGAATTGCCGACCACATTGCGCACCCGGTCGGAAAACCAGCCCTCAAGCCCGATGTTCACCGTCAGCACGGCAAAGACCGCGACCAGGATCGTCGGCACCAGCGCCACCAGCGCAAAGATCCCGGTCAGGCGCAGGTGCAGCTTGGACCCCGCCGATTTCGACCGCCAGTCCGCGATCATCCGCACCACGCGCGCCATGACCAGCGCGGCCACCACCAGCACATAGACCAGGTCGGCCAGCAGGATCAGCCGCAGCGCGGGCGAGTTGGCCGACTGGTTCAGCGGCCCAAGCGCCAGCAGCGTTCCGGCCGTCAGCAGCGGCCCCAGCACGACCAGCCCCAGCGTCATTCCCGTCTGGATACGGCGGGCACGCCGAAGCCGGGACAGGCGATGCCACGCCTCGCTGTGAATCGCGCGCTGCACGTCCAACCGAACCCCGCCACAGGGCGCGATGCGTGCCCTGACTGCCACATTATGGACCCTTTGCCCCGTGGGCGAATGGTCACATTTTCCTGTGGCGGTTTTACATCAGTTTGCGGCGCCGTGTCACGCGGATATCGAGGTCGGTGATCTTCTTGCGCAAGGTATTGCGGTTGATGCCCAGCAGATCGGCACATTTCGCCTGATTGCCGGCGGTCGCGTCCAGCGCGATCTCGATCAGCGGCATCTCGATTTCGCGCAGGATGCGCTGATAAACGCCGGGGGGCGGCAATTGCCCGCCATGCAGGTCGAAATACCGTTTCAGGTGCCGCGCGACCGAGGCCGACAGCTTTTCCCCCTCGCCTCCGCCTTTCAGCGGCTCCATCACCGGCTGGCTGCCAAGCGCGGATTCCACCTCGGCCTTGCCGATTTCCGCCTCGGAGGATGTGACCATCAGCCGCCGCAGGGTGTTTTCCAGCTGCCGCACGTTGCCGGGCCAGGAATAGGCCCGCACCAGTTCGCGCGCGTCGTTCGACAGGCGGCGCACGGTGCCGAAGTCGCGCTCGCCCCGCGCCAGGAAATGTTCGGCCAGCAGCGGGATGTCGTCCACCCGTTCACGCAGCGCGGGCACATGGATTGTCACCCCGCCAAGGCGATAGAACAGATCCTGCCGGAACCGCCCCTGTTCCATCTTGGCCGACAGGTCGGTCTGCGAGGTGGCCATGATCCGCGGCGCATTGTCGCCCAGCATGTCCAGCATCCGCACGATGCGCGCCTGCGCGTCGTCGTCGTAATCGGCCACTTCGTCGAACACCAGCGACCCGCCCCGCGCCCGCGACAGCAGCGTCGAAGGCCCGTCCATCCCGGTCAGGTCCGCCGCCTGCGCCACCACGAAGGGCAGCGTGCGGCGGTCGGAAAAGTCGTGGATCGCCCGCGCGATCAGGCTTTTGCCGGTGCCCGACTCGCCGGTGATCAGCACCGGCAGATCGGTGTTCATCACCCGCGCCACCAGCCGATACAGCGCCTGCATCGCAGGCGTCCGGCCCACCAGCGGCAGGTCGCCCTGCGTCTCGCGCGGCTGCACGGGTTTGGCCGGGGTGCGGCGTTTCTGTTCCAGCGCGCGGGCCGACCGCTTCATCAGGTCGGGCAGGTCAAAGGGTTTGGGCAGGTAATCATAAGCCTCGGCCTCGGCGGCCTGAATGGCGGTCATGATGGTGTTCTGCGCCGAAATCACGATCACCGGGAGGCCGGGGCGCATCTTGCCGATGCGCGGCAGCGCATCCAGCCCGTTGCCGTCGGGCATGATCACGTCGGAAATGACCAGATCGCCCTTCCCCTCCTCGACCCACCGCATCAGCGTCATCAGCGACGAGGTGGCGTGAACCTTGCACCCCGCGCGGGTCAGCGCCTGGGTCAGAACCGTGCGGATCGTGCGGTCGTCGTCGGCGACCAGAACCGTGCCATCCATTTCGCGCTATTCCTTCCTTTTGTCCTTCGGCGCCACGGGAAGAGACACGCGGAACACGGTGCGCCCCGGCACCGAATCCACCGAAATCCACCCCTCGTGGTCGGAGATGATCTTTGACACCAGCGCCAGCCCCAGCCCGGTGCCGTTCTCGCGGCCCGAAACGAAGGGCTCGAAGATCTCGGCGGCGATTTCCGGCGGGATGCCGGGGCCGTCGTCGATGATCTCGATCTTCAGCGGCAGCGAGGCGCCGGTGCCGTCCTTGCGGCGCAGGCGCAGCGAGTGTTCGTAAAAGGTGCGCAGCCGGATCGTGCCCTTGTGGCCCGCGCGCGCCGACGCCTCGGCCGCGTTCTTGATCAGGTTCAGGAACACCTGCATCAACTGGTCGGGGTCGGCCATCGTCGGCGGCAGCGAGGGGTCGTAATCCTCCTCGATGGTCATATGGGCGGCAAAGCCCACCAGCGCCGATTTGCGCGCCCGGTCCAGCGCGTCGTGGATGTTCACGGCGCGCAGCTCCGGCGGGCGGATATTGCCGAACTGTTCCACCTGTTCCAGCAGCTTCACGATGCGCCGGGTCTCCTCGACGATCAGATCGGTCAGCTCCTGATCCTCGGGCGACAGGCCCATGGACAAAAGTTGCGCCGCGCCGGAAATGCCGGCCAGCGGGTTCTTGATCTCATGCGCCAGCATCTCGGCCATGCCGATGGCCGATTTCGCCGCCGACTTGACGCTTTGCACCCGGCCCAGCCGTTCGGCGATGTCGCGGGGCGAGATGATCAGCATCACCGTCTCGGGGTTGTCGTGCATCGGCGCGATGTAAAGGTTGCATTGCACCGGGGGCCGTTCGCCGGTCGTCACATCCACATCGTTGATATGCAGCGGCGACTGGTTGGCCCGCGCCCGCGCTAAAGCCTCGTCCATCGGCGCGTCGATCAACAGCCGGTCAAAGGCGGGCTGGCCCATCAGGCTTTTGGTCGAGGCGTTCAGGAAGGCCTCTCCCGCCGGGTTCACCTCGGCGATGCGGCCATCCAGGCTTATCAGCAGCGCGGGCAAGGGCAGCGAGGCCCAGATCACCCCCGGCACCGGATAGGGAGAGCGATAGGGCGCAGGCGTCATGCGGCCTCCATCTGCGGCGCGAACGCCTCACGGATCAGGCGCAGGACGGTGGCGGGGTCGTCGGCTGTCAGGATCGCGCTGCGGTGCGCGTCCGGCGCATGGGCGTCCAGATACCAGCCCAGATGCTTGCGAACGACCTTTGGCCCCAAGGTCCGACCGTAGAACGACAGGACCGCCTCGTAATGGTCGCAGACCATCTCGGCCAGTGCCGCGCCCTGCGGCACGACCGGCGCGGGTGTGCCGTAAATCGCATGGGCAATCTGCGCCAGAAGCCACGGGCGCCCCTCAGCCCCGCGCCCGACCATCACGCCATCCGCCCCCGAAAGCTCCAGCGCGCGGCGGGCAGAGGCCACGTCCACGATGTCGCCATTGGCGATGACGGGGATCGACACCGCCTGCTTCACCGCCCGGATCGCGGCCCAGTCGGCCTGCCCCTTGTAGAACTGGCAGCGGGTGCGGCCATGGATCACCACCATCGCCACCCCCGCTTGTTCGGCGCGCAGGGCGATTTCGGGGGCGTTCAGGCTGTTCTCATCCCAACCAAGCCGGGTTTTCAGCGTGACGGGGATCTTCACCGCACCCGTGACGGCTTCGATCAGCCGCACCGCCAGATCGGGTTCCCGCATCAGCGCCGACCCGCAGGCCCCGTTGCCGCCCGAGGCCGTCACCCGTTTCGCCGGGCAGCCCATGTTGATGTCGATGATCCGCGCGCCCTGCCCTTCGGCCATCCGCGCGGCCTCGGCCATCCAGAACGGATCGCGGCCCGCCAGTTGCACCGAGGTATGCGCCTCGCCAAAGCCCAGCTCCGCCTTGGCGCGGGCCAGCGGGCGGGCGCGCACCATATCCTCGCTCGCCACCATTTCCGACACGACCAGCCCCGCGCCGAAACGCGCCACCAGCCGCCGGAACGGCAGGTCAGTGATTCCGGCCATCGGCGCCAGAAGCACGGGCGGGTCAATGCCAAGCGCGGTCAGTGCGGGGTGCAAAATGCCTATTCCTTGTGCGTCGGGACCACAGGTATGCTGCCCGCCCCGGATGACAAAGGCATGGCGCAGGGTTACGCCGCCGGTTTCTGGCTGAAAAACATGCGATGCACAAGTTTTAAGCACATGTGCGCAATTGCTCGGCCAATTGTCAGCGGCGACGGGCTGGTCTAGCAAGGCCGGGAACGGGGGAACAGCAATGACGACAGCCGCAATCATCGTCGCCGCGGGCCGCGGCAGCCGGGCGGGCGGCGGCCTGCCGAAACAATGGCGGCTGCTGGCCGGCAAGCCGGTCATCGTCCATACCCTTGCCGCGTTTCAGGGGATGGAGCGGGTGCTGGTCATACACCCCGACGACCGCCCCCTGGCCGAGCCCCTGGGCGTGCGGCTGGTCGAGGGCGGCGCGACACGGGCGGACTCTGTGAGGAATGCGCTGGAAATCCTTGAAAACACGGGCGTTACCCGCGTTCTGATCCATGACGGCGCGCGGCCGCTGGTTCCCCCCGCCGTGATCGCGCGGGTTCTGGCGGCGCTGGATACCCACGACGGCGCGGCCCCCGCGCTGGCCGTCACCGATGCCCTTTGGCGCGGCGAGACGGTCGTGACCGGCACCGCCGACCGCACCGGCCTGTGGCGGGCGCAGACACCGCAAGGGTTCCGCCTTGACGCGATCCTTGCCGCGCATCGCGCCCATCCGGGCGATGCCGCCGACGACGTGCAGGTGGCGCGCGCGGCCGGGATGGCGGTGGCCATCGTGCCCGGCGACGAAGACAACCTGAAGCTGACCTATGCGCCCGATTTCGACCGGGCAGAGGCAATCCTGAAAAGGCGGAACATGGATATACGCATCGGCAACGGCTATGATGTCCATGCCTTTACGACGGGCGATCACGTCTGGCTGTGCGGGGTGAAGGTGCCGCATTCAAAGGCGCTTCTGGGCCATTCGGATGCCGATGTGGGGATGCACGCCCTGACCGACGCGATCTATGGCGCGCTGGCCGAGGGCGACATCGGGCGGCACTTCCCCCCCAGCGATCCGCAGTGGAAGGGCGCGGCCAGCCACATCTTCCTGCGCCATGCCATCGGACTGGCGGCGGAACGCGGGTTCCGGCTGGGAAACTGCGACATCACGCTCGTCTGCGAACGCCCGAAGATCGGGCCCCATGCCCTTGACATGGCGGCCGAACTTGCACGCATCATGGGGGTGGAGACGGACCGCATCAGCGTCAAGGCGACCACCTCGGAGCGCCTCGGTTTCACCGGGCGCGAGGAAGGCATCGCCGCGCTGGCCACCGCGGTTCTGGTAAAGGCATGAGCAGACTGGTCGCGACATTCTTCTGCCTGGGCTATCTGCGCCCCGCGCCGGGCACCTGGGCCTCGGCCTCAGCGGTCGTGCTGGGGGTGCTGGCCTATCGGGCGGGTGCGCCATGGGCCATTCCCGCGGGGGCGGTGCTGGCGACGCTGGCAGGGTTCTGGGCCATCCCCGGCGCCCTGGCCGGGGGCGAGGATACCGACCCGTCCGAGATCGTCATCGACGAGGTTGCGGGCCAGCTGCTGGCCTTCAGCTTTACCGCCATTCCGCTGGCGCGGCACAATGCCGACATCCTGGCCGCCTGGCCCGGTTTCGTCGCGCCCTTCCTGCTGTTCCGGCTGTTCGACATCTGGAAGCCCTGGCTGGTGGGCCGGGCCGACCGGCGGGGCGATGCGGCGGGCGTGATGCTGGACGACCTGTGGGCGGGGTTGTTCGCCGGTGTGGTTTCCGTAATCCTTGCAGGTGTTTACCACGGGATCCTCATGCGATGACCAAGGCGGGCGAGATCCTGAAATCCGCCCGCTACTGGGGCATCCGCATCGCCACGGCGGAAAGCTGCACCGGCGGCATGGTCGCGGCGGCGCTGACCGATGTGGCGGGATCGTCGGACGTGTTCGACCGCGGTTTCGTCACCTATTCCAACGCCGCGAAACAGGACATGCTGGGCGTGCGCGCCGAAACGCTGGCCTCCCATGGCGCCGTGTCGGAGGAGGTGGCGCGCGAAATGGCCGAAGGCGCGCTGAGGCATTCGCTGGCCTCGCTGGCGGTTTCGATCACAGGAATCGCCGGCCCCGGCGGGTCGGGGTTCAAGCCCGAGGGGCGGGTGTGCTTTGCCATCGCCCGCGACGGCCGCCCCACGCAGGTGGAAACGGTGGAATTCGGCGCGCGCGGGCGCGACAAGGTGCGGCAGGCGGCGCGCGACCATGCGCTGGACCTGCTGGCTCGCGCCCTGACCTGACGGACACCAGCCTGATCAAATCAGCCCTGATCACATCAGCGGTCGCGGCTCGGGCGGGTCGGGCAGTCGGGCCAGAGCCTCCAGCGCCTTGGGGTCGCGCACCGTCAGCCGCCCCTCGGCCCAGGAGACCAGACCCGCCTCGCGCAGGCGCGCCAGCGTCTTGTTGGTATGCACCAGCGACAGGCCAAGCGCATCGGCCAGATCCTGCTGGCGATAGGGAAAGGGCACCCATCCCGCCGAGGCGAGGCCCAGCACCGCCAGCCGCCGCCAGATCTGGACGAAGGCCCAGGCGATGCGCTCGGCCGCGTCGCGCTGACCGATGGTGGTCAGCGCATCGCCCAGAAAATGCTCCTCGACCGAGGCAAGCCAGGTCAGGGCAAAGGCCCGTTCGGGGTGGTTGCGGTAAAGCATCCATAGATCTCCCCGGTCAAAGACACACAGGCGCATCCGGGTCGTCGCCTCGAACGTGTGCTTCATCTCGCCCATCACGGCGGCCTGAAGGCCGATGAAATCGCCCGGAAAGGCAAAGTTCACCACCTGCCGCCGCCCGTCCTCCAATGTCTTGTAACGCAGGCCGACCCCATCCAGCACGGTGAACATCTGCGGCGAGGCGCTGCCTTCCAGCAGGATGGTCGTGCCCGCATCCACCACAAGCTCGCCCCGCTTCATGCGCTGCATGAAGGCCACTTCCGCATCGGTCATCGGCACGAAGCAGGGCAGATGGCGCAGGGGGCAGTCGACGCAGGGGGTTGTCATCCGATGCGGCCTTGGCAAGCGGGCTATGTCACAGTTTAATGCGGGACACTGGTTTTCGTTCCATCACTGTCGCGAAAAATCGGGGCGATTCCCGATGTGCTTCGGATCTGCGGTTCAGGAATGTCGGAAAAAACCTATACCCCCCGTGATACGACCGATACCCCCGCGCCCTTTCTGGTGATGGAACCCAATCCCATCATCGCGGCGGATATCGTGCAGTCCATCGCCGAATGTCCGGGCGGCGGGTTGGCCAGTGTCGTGCGCGACCGGACCGCCGCCGAGGCGGAGCTGGCCCGGCCCGGCCCGCG
>JASGFG010000017.1:0-53298 GCA_047605605.1 Paracoccaceae bacterium
TGCGCGATCCGCGCGCGGCGCAGGTGATCCGCCAGAACCTGGGCACCATCATCGACACCGAGGTGCTGAAGGTCCGCCTGCGCGGCCGCGCGACGCCCTTGGGCGAGGTGGAGGAGGGGTTCGCCGCCTCGCTCACCCCCGGCGACACCTTCCTGATCGGGGGCGAGATCGTGCGCTATGAGGGTCTGCGCGAGTTGACGGTCGAGGTCAGCCGGTCCCCCGGACGCGAGCCGAAGGTGGCCGTGTTCAACGGCACGAAATTTTCCACCTCGACCCTGCTGACCCACCGCATCCTGCGCCTGTTCCAGCAGGACAAATGGCCCGACCTGCCCGCCCATACCGCCAGCTGGCTGGCCCATCAGCGCGAAGTCTCGCGCCTGCCCCAGCCAGACCGGCTGCTGTGCGAGAGTTTCCCCTTCGAGGGGCGCGAGCATCTGTGCGTCTATGGCTTTGCCGGGCGGAACGCGCAGCAGACGCTGGGCATCCTGCTGACCAAGCGGATGGAGGAGATGGGGCTGGCCCCCCTCGGCTTTGTCGCCACCGATTATGCCGTGCTGATCTGGGGGCTGGAGCCGGTTCTGGACGCCGCCCCCCTGTTCGACGCGCCTGCCCTGCGGGCGGGGCTGGAACAATGGCTGGCGGGGAATGCGCTGATGAAGCGGACGTTCCGCAATGCCGCCATCGTCGCGGGCCTGATCGAGCGCAGCCATCAGGGCCGCCGGAAATCCGGGCGGCAGGCGACGTTTTCGTCCGACATCATCTATGACACACTGCGCCGCCACGACCCCGGCCATCTGATGCTGGACATCACGCGGGAAGAGGCGATGCGCGGTCTGGTCGATTTCGGCCGGATCGAAGAGATGCTGGCGCGGGTGGCGGGGCGGATCGACCTTGTGCGGACCGACCGGGTGACGCCGCTGGCCGCGCCCCTGTTTCTGGAACCCGGCAAGGTGCCGGTCGTGGGCGCGGGGCGCGAGCGGCTGGCCGAGGATCAGGCGGCGCGGCTGATGCGGGCGGCGGGGCTGGAGTAAGGGGCGGCAGGGCGGGTTCGGTTAACCCTGTGTTAACCCGGCCGCTGCAAGACTTGCCGGATGCGATACCTGACCATCCTGACTGGCCTTCTCCTCGCCGCCTGCGGCGCGCAACCTGCGCCCGCCCTGTTCGGCGCCGACCGCACCGAGGTGGTGCGGGACGGCCGCCGATATGTGGTGTTCCAGAAGGGCGAGGTGGTAGAGGTCATCCGTCTGGGCTGGGTCAGTCCGGGGCAGCATCAGGCGATCCGCCAGACGATGATCGGACTGATCCCCGAGGTCACAGGGTGCCGCCTGCTGGACAGCAGCCTGCGCGGCGACAGCGGCGAGATGCGGGGGCGGCTGTCCTGTCCCGGCACGGGTTGACCGGCAGAGCCGCGATGCCCCGCCGCCGAACCGTTCCGAACGCGGATTGACGCAGGTGCAACCCGCCCTGAACCGCGCTATGCTGCGCCGCAGCGGGGGATTCGCATGGGCCAGGTCATAACCATCGCACAGCAGAAGGGCGGCTCGGGGAAGACGACTTTGGCCGTCAATCTGGGGGTTGCGCTTGCACGGGCGGGGCATCGGGTCGCGCTTCTGGATACCGACCCGCAGGGCAGCCTTGGCCGCTGGTTCATGACGCGCCGCGACCGGCTGGGCGATCCGGGGATGGAGCTTTCGACGGCTTCGGCCTGGGGCGTCGGCTATGAATGCGAAAAGTTGCGCAAGACCAACGATTTCGTGATCGTCGATACGCCGCCCAAGGTGGATGCCGACCTGCGGCCGGCCCTGCGCGAAGCGGATCTGGTGCTGATCCCGGTGGCATCCAGCCATGTCGACCTCTGGGCGACGGACGGCGTTCTGGATCTGGTCGCGCGCGAGAACCGCAGGGCTCTGGTGGTGCTGAACCGCGCCAAGGCCGGCACCCGTCTGGCAGAGGAAGTCGCCACCGCCGCGGGCGAGCTTGCGCGCGTCGCCGCCGCCCGGCTGGGCCAGCGGGTGATCTTTGCCGAAACGCTGGGTCAGGGGCTGGCGGTGCCGGAAACCGGAAAATCCACCGCGGCGGGCGAAGTGCAGGCTCTGCTGGCCGAGGTTCTTGCGGATCTTTAGGTGGGGGCAGGACGGGAAACCGTGCCGCCTCAAGTGCCGTTCGATCCCGGATTTCGCGTGTTGTCTACGAAAACCGCATCAGAGCCATCTGGTTACACGAGCGCGCCCCTGGCCGGCCCCGGAGGGGTTTTGCACCCCTCCGGTCCTCCCCGCAGGGTATTTGAGCCAAGATGAAGGGAGAACGTCATAGAGTGGGAAATTGGCAGCGGGCACATGCGGATGTGACGGGGCCTGCTGCGATGAAGGGGAAAGGCCTTGTTCCGGGCAAGGCTGATCTTTATCGGCGCCATCCGACTTTGGCTTTGGCCGCAAGGGAAGGGGGGATGGCACCCAACCCCGCACGACATAAATGAAATATGGGCCAATGCGCGCAGATGAGCGAAGGGCGATGACCTTTCCGTTCGGCGCCTTCCTGATTTCGGTCAGCGCCCAAAGCTGTGCGGCGGGCAGCGATCCCCTTTCGCCCCGGTGCGCCGCTAGCCCTTCCTTTTCAGGATCAGCACCCATCCGGCATAGGCCCCCGCCGCGCCGAACATCGCTGCCCAGAGCGGATTGCCCATCCACAGCTCGAACCCCGCCCAGGCGAGCGGCAGGAGTGTCGTCGCCCAGCGGGCGAGGGGCTTGCGGAAGAACGGGTGGTTCGGGTCGATCAGCTGCATCCCCCGACCCTAGCTGTCCGCAGGCTGCTTGGCGAGGGTGCTTGGCACGACTCGCGCCCCCTGTCAGGATCGCGGGCGGGAGGACCGCCAGATGACACAGATTTCCAGCACGACCCCCTGCCAGACCGTCATCACCACCTTCGAGATGACGCCCGGCACCTGCGCCGACCTGCTTGAAGCCCTTCAGGCCGCCTATGATCAGGTGATCCGTCATCAGCCCGGTTTCATCTCGGCGGCGATCCACATGAACGACGCCCATACCCGCATCGCCAATTATTCCCAGTGGCGCCGGCGCGAGGATTATCAGGCCATGCTGCGCACCGATGAAATGCGCCGTCGCAACCGCGAGATCGCGGCCCTGTGCCGGTCGTTCGAGCCGGTGATGTACGAGGTGGCGAAGGTCATCTGACGCTTGCTTTTGGCCCACGGCGCCCTAACCTTCACGGAAAGCAGCAGGGGGCCAGGAATGGGCATCGAAAGCATTGTGGTGATGTTGATCGTCGGCGCGGTCGCCGGCTGGCTGGCGGGCAAGCTGGTGCGTGGCGGCGGCTTCGGGATTCTGGGCAATATCGTCATCGGTATTCTGGGGGCGGTGGTCGCGGGCTTCATCCTGCCCCGGCTGGGCTTTGGCGTCGGTGGCGGCGTGCTTTGGGCGATCATCCATTCCACCATCGGCGCTGTGATCCTGCTGGTGGTGGTGCGGCTGATCAAGCAGGCCTGACCTGCGCCGCAATGGCGCGCGCAATCAGGGCGGGCACCCGCGCATCCACCCCGACCGGCGGCAGGATCGGACCCGGAAAGCCTGTCAGCACTGCGGGCAGGTCATCCTGAACATGTCCGCCGCGCGCGGCAAAGAACGGCAGGCAGACGGCCTGCGGGCCGAACCCCTTCACCTGCGCCAGCTGCGGGGCCTGGTCGATGAAGGCGGCCTCGACCCGGCGCAGCTCGGTTTCCCGCGCGATCCGCGCCGCCATGGCAAAGGCGATTTCGGCAGGCGCAGGGCTGCGGAACGACCCATGCGCGGCCAGAAGCAACTCCGTCGCCCCTGCCGCCTGCGCCTCGGCCGCCAGCGTGACGGTCAGATCCTGCACGGCGGGGTCGCAGCCGAACGGCTCCAGCACCCGCCAGCCATGCCCGCCCGCCTCGCCCAGCCGTTGCGGCAGGTGGACGCGCGTGAACCAGCCGCCGGCCATGAACAGCGGATAGACCAGCCCCGTGCCGCCCCGCACCGCCCGCGCCAGCGCCCCCGGCGCGGCCAGCGTCGCAGCGCCAACCTGCCAGCCGGGCAGCTGCGCGGCCACCCTCTCGGCCAGCAGGGCAAGCTCCTCCTCCGCCGGGGCGGGGTCGGAGGGCTGGCCATGGGCGACGAGCAGCGCCCTCATCCGCGCGCGCCGGCGGCGGGGGGCACGGCGATCCGGCAATGGTCGAGAAATGCCGAGACCGCGCGCCGCAACGGCCCCTGCGGCAGAACCAGCCCGATCTCCAGCCGTGGCCCGGCCATCGGCACCTCGACCAGCCGCCGCCCGTCGGGCGCAATCGCCCCCGCCTGCCGGATATTGGCGATGGAATAGCCGAACCCGTTGGCGACCAGCGACCGCATCATCCCCATGTCGCGCGTCCGCTCGGCGATCAGGGGGCGAAGCCCCTCTGCGGAAAACAGCGACAGGAAATAATCCGCGCTGTGCGGCAGATCCAGCAACACCATCGGAAAGGGTGCCAGTTCCGCCGTGCTGACCTGCGACTGCCCGGCCAGGGGATGCTCTTCGGGCAGAAGGGCATAGGGGGCCAGCGGGGCCAGCGGCTCGAACCGCAGATCGGCGGGAATTTGCATGGCATAGGTCAATGCCACATCCAGGCTGGCGTTGCGCAACCCTTCGAACAGGGCGGCCTGATGGCGTTCGGACTGGCGCATCTCGACCTGCGGAAAGCGGTCGGCAAAGCTGCGCCGGACCTGCGGCAGAACCACCTGTGCAAAGGTCTGAAGACATCCGACGGCCAGCGCCCCCCGCACCTCGCCGGTGATTTCAGCGGCGCTGTCCGACAGGCGTCCGGCGGCGGCCAGAACACCGCGCGCGGTGGCGGTGAACTGCCGCCCGCCCTCGGTCAGCGACAGGCCCTGCGCATGGCGGCGGATGAACAGGTGCAGACCGAATTCGGCCTCCAGCTGGGCGATGGCGGCCGAAATCGAGGGGGAGGAGACATTCACCCGCTCGGCCGCCAGCGCGACCGAGCCGCTGTCGGCGACGGCGACAAGGTATTCCAGCTGGCGAAGCGTAAAGCGAAGCGGCATGGGCAAAGGCTAGCCGCGCCGGGCCCGCCTTTCCAGAGCCTTCGGTTACTCGTCGCCGGGCACGCCGTAAGAGGGCGCCTCGCGCGGGTCGCGCGCCCGCTGGATATAGGCGGGCATCTGCGGGGCATAGACCTGCCAGGCGCGGGCGACCGCCTCGATCGGGCACCCGTCGTCGATCCAGTCGCAGCGCAGTTCGGCCACGGGCCAGGTCTCGCGGTCGACCATCAGCAGCCCCGCCGAATGGACCGGTCCGGCTTCGCCTCCGGCATCGCGGCCGGCGCGCAGGGCCGCGACCAGCCGGTCGCCAAGCGGCCCCGTGGCACCGGAAAACCCGGCGACCATCGCGGCCGGAACATCGGCATTGGCCAGAAGGTTACCACCGGCGATCACGCCCTGGCCCTCGGCCACGGCCCAGAGCCCCAGGATCTTCGCGCCGGAATGGCTGGCGATGCGCCCCTGCGCGTCGATCGCCATCAACTGCCGGTAGTCGACGAAGGCCGCCGCCGCGACGACCGAGGCCATGGCCTCTGCCGCCGTCTGCCCCCGCGCCATCGCATCCAGCAGGGCGGGCCCGAGCGCCGGATCGGTGATGTTCTGGCTGGCGGCTACCCCCGCACCCGCCCGCGCATGGGCGCAGCGCGCCGCAACGGCCGGGGACGAGGAAGAGATCACCATGCCGAACATCCCGGTGTCGGGGCAGCGGGCAAGAAGCGAAAACGTCATGCGGAATTCCCTGTGTCTGGCCGCCGGGGGTTTTCCACCCCCGGACCCCCGGAGGATATTTAAGTCCAGAAAGAGGGGAAAGGGTGTCTCTCCTCTTTCTGGACTTAAATATCCTCAGGGGGGTGAGGGCGCAGCCCGAGGGGGGCGCGAGCGCCCCCTTTTCCCGGTGTCAGCCGCCGACCGCGCGGAGGAGTTCGCGGCTGATGATATGGCGCTGGATTTCGGACGTGCCTTCCCAGATCCGTTCCACCCGCGCGTCGCGCCAGATGCGTTCCAGCGGCAGTTCGTCCATCAGCCCCATGCCGCCGTGGATCTGGATCGCCTCGTCGGCGATCATCGCCAGCACTTCGGTGGCTTTCAGCTTCGCCATCGACATGTCGGCCTCGGTCACGGAGCCGTTGTCGAATTTCCACGCCGCTTCCCAGGTCAGCAGGTTCGCGGCCTTCAGCTCCATCGCCATATCGGCCAGCTTGAAGCTGATGCCCTGGAACTTGCCGATCTGCTGGCCGAATTGCTTGCGTTCGGCGGAATAGCTGATGGCATGGTCCAGCGCCCGTTCGGCACGGCCCAGGCAGGTCGAGGCGACTTGCAGGCGGGTGGCGCCCAGCCAGGTGTTCGCCACGTCAAAGCCCTTGTGCACCTCGCCCAGCACCTGGGCCTGCGGCAGGCGGCAGTTGTCGAATTCCAGGATTGCGTTGGTATAGCCGCGGTGGCTGACGTTGCGATACCCGTCGCGCACGGTGAAGCCGGGCGTGCCCTTGTCGACAAAGAACGCCGTGATCAGTTTCTTTGGCCCGCGCGGGGTGTCCTCCTCTCCGCTCGCCATGAAGACGATGGCAAAGCTGGCGGTGTCGGCATGGCTGATGAAATGCTTGGTGCCGTTCAGCACCCAGTCCGCGCCGTCCTTTTTCGCGGTCGCCTTCATCCCTCGCAGGTCCGACCCCGCGCCCGGTTCGGTCATGGCGAGGCAATCCCATTTCTCGCCCCGGATGCAGGGGTAGAGGTATCTCTCGCGCTGCTCTTCGGTGCCGGCCAGCAGGATGTTCGACGGCCGCGCCACGCAGGTCCAGTGCAGCGCATAGTTCGCGCGGCCCAGTTCCTTTTCATACAAAAGCCACGACAGGGTATCGAGGCCCGCGCCGCCGACCTCTTCGGGCATGTTGGCGGCGTAAAGGCCTGCCTCCATGGCCTTGGCCTGCAACTCCCTCACCAGTTCGGGGCGCAGGTGGCCTGTTCGCTCGACCTCGGCCTCGTGCGGGTAAAGCTCGTTCTCGACGAAGGCGCGGGTGGTCTCGACGATCAGCTTCTGTTCTTCGGTCAGTCCGAAATCCATGGCTCAGCCCTTCTTCTGGCCGACATGGCGACCCGCCGCCTCGGGGCGGGGCAGGGCCTTGTGCGCCTCAGCAATCGGCAGCAGCCGGTCGAGGATCGCCTTGGGCGCGGCGCAGGTCTTGCCTGCCTTCATGTCGACATGCAGCAGCATCTGTTCCAGCGTGGCGATCTGCTCGCTGCCCTTCAGGATGCGGATGAAGATATGCAGCCGCTTGTCATCGGCGGCCAGAACCTGCACCGTTCCGGTCAGGGCATCGCCCAGCTTGGCCTCGCCCAGATGCATGATATGCGTCTCGGCGGTGTAATAGCTGTATCCGGTGCCGACATAGGCCACATCCGCCCCGATATGGCGCAGAAAGGCATCCACCGTCTCGGACGAGGCGAACAGATACCGGCTTTCGGTCATATGGCCGTTGTAGTCGATCCAGCCCGGCAGCACCCGCATCCGCGCCATTTCCATCGGCTGGGCGGTGTCGGGCGTCGGGTCGGGCATCGTCTTGCGGCGGCGCGCGTCATGGTCCAGCAGCACCTTGCCCGCGCCCCAGTTCCGTTCCTTGAGCACCCGCAGGAAGCCGATCAGGTTCTGGTCGCGCGCGCGTTCCAGATCGCGGATGGTCATGTGGCCGGATTGCGCGTCGGACTGGCCCGCGATCAGGTCGACCAGTTCGTCATTGAATTCGGGCACGTCCATCAGCTTGGTCCAGGGCCAGGTCAGGCAGGGGCCGAACTGCGCCATGAAGTGCTTCATCCCCGCCTCGCCACCGGCGACGCGATAGGTCTCGAACAGGCCCATCTGCCCCCAGCGAAGGCCGAAGCCCATGCGGATCGCTTCGTCGATTTCCTCGGTCGTGGCCACGCCGTCCTTGACCAGCCAAAGCGCCTCGCGCCACACGGCTTCAAGGAAGCGGTCGGCGATATGGGCGTCGATCTCTTTCCTGACATGCAGAGGGAACATCCCGATCTCGCGCAGGATTTCCTTCGCCGCCTCGATCGCGGCGGGCGGGTTCTTGGGCGAAGGCACGACCTCGACCAGCGGCAGCAGGTAAACCGGGTTGAACGGGTGCGCGACAAAGATCTGTTCCGGCGCCGGGGCCTTTTCCTGCAATTCCGACGGCTTGAAGCCGCTGGTGGACGACCCGATCAGCACGCCGGGCGCGACCTGCTGGATCTGGGCATAGACGCGATGCTTCAGGTCCAGCCGCTCGGACACGGATTCCTGGATGTAATCCGCGCCCTCCACCGCCTCGGTGATCGTGCCGCAGAAGGACAGCTTGCCCTCGGCGGGCATCGGCACATCCGACAGGGCGGGCAGGGCGGCGCGGGCATTGGCCAGCACCTCGCCGATCTTGCGCGGCGCCTCGGGGTCGGGGTCGAAGACCGCCACATCCCAGCCCGACAGAAGGAAGCGCGCCGCCCACCCGCCGCCGATGACGCCGCCGCCGATGATCGCTGCTTTTCTGGTCATGTCCGCCCCCTTATTTCGCAACCGGCGCGCGCTTGGTCAGGCCCAGCTTGGTGCGCACCTCGGCGGGGGTGATGACCCGCGCGCCCATGTTCTCGATGATCGTGGCCGCGCGCTCGACCAGTTGCGCGTTTGTGGCCAGCACGCCCTTGTCCAGCCACAGGTTGTCCTCCAGCCCGACGCGGACGTTGCCCCCCGCCAGCACGGCGGCGGCGACATAGGCCATCTGGTTGCGCCCGATGGAAAACGCCGACCAGTGCCAGTCGGACGGCACGTTGTTCACCATCGCCATGAAGGTGTTCAGATCGTCCGGCGCGCCCCACGGCACGCCCATGCACAGCTGCACAAGGGCGGGAGAGGTCAGCACGCCCTCGGTCACCAGCTGCTTGGCGAACCACAGATGCCCGGTGTCGAAGGCCTCGATTTCCGGGCGCACGCCCAGTTTCGTCATCATGCCGCCCATGGCCCGCAACATGCCGGGGGTGTTGGTCATCACATAATCGGCCTCGGCAAAGTTCATCGTGCCGCAGTCCAGCGTGCAGATCTCCGGCAGGCAGTTCGCCACATGCTCCATCCGGTTGGTGGCGCCGCCCATGTCGGTGCCGCGCGGGTTCAGCGGCAGGGGGTTTTCCACATCGCCGAACACCATGTCGCCGCCCATCCCCGCGGTCAGGTTCAGCACCACATCGGTTTCCGAATCGCGGATGCGTTCCGTCACCTCGCGATACAGCGCCGGGTCGCGCGACGGCTTGCCGGTTTCCGGGTCGCGGACGTGGCAGTGAACGACCGCCGCCCCCGCCTTGGCCGCGGCGATGGCGCTTTCGGCGATCTGCTGGGGGCTGCGGGGGACGTGGGGCGACTTGTCCTGCGTGCCCCCCGATCCGGTGATGGCGCAGGTGATGAAGACTTCGCGGTTCATGGTCAGCGGCATGGAAGAACCCTCCTGTTTGCGCGCCAGATTAGCGGGATTGTTTTCCCGCGCTTTGCGATTTACGAAATCGGAATGACGCAAAACGCAACGCTGTTCCGGCCCGATCCCGCGCCCCTGACCATCGCCATGCTGGTCCTGCCGCTGGCCTCGATCCTCGAGGTCGGATCGGCGCTCGACCCGCTGCGGTCGGCCAACCGCCACCTTGGGGCCGAGATCTATCGCTGGCGGGTGGTGTCGCCCGACGGCCGCCCGGTGCCGCTGACCTGCGGTATCGAGCTGCCTTCGACCGGGCCGCTGGCGGCGGCCGAGGGGGCGGATGCGCTGATCGTGATCGCCGGATACCGGCAGGCGGAAATGGCGACCCGGCCGCTGATCCGTGACCTGCGCCGGATGGCGGGGCGGTTCCGCATGGTGGGCGGCATCGACGCAGGCACATGGGTTCTGGCCCGGGCCGGACTGCTGGACGGCCACCGCGCCACCGTGCATTGGGAGGATTTGGAGGATCTGGCCGCCGCCCACCCGGACATCGAGGTCGTGCCCGACCGCTTCGTCATCGACCGCAACCGGGTGACGGCGGGCGGCGCGGCCCCGGCGGCGGATCTGATGCTGCACCTGATCGCGTCCCGCCACGGCCCCGCGCTGGCCCGGCAGGTCGCCGCCAGTTTCATCACCGAGGCGCGGCCCGGCCATGCGCCGCAGATCGCCCGGCCCACCCCCGGCGCCGGGGTGGATGCCCGCGTCGCCGCCGCCGTCGCGCGGATGGAGGCGCGGATCGACGCCCCCGAGCCCGTGGCCGAAACCGCCGCCGCCGTGGGTCTTTCGCCGCGGCGGCTCGAATCGCTGTTCCGGGCGGCTTTGGGCCTGTCGCCGGGGGCCTATGCGCTGTCGCTGCGGTTGCAGGCGGCACGGCGGATGGTGACGGATACCGCGCATCCCCTTGGCGAAATCGCGCTGCGCTGCGGGTTTTCCTCGCAATCGACGTTGACCCGCGCCTTTACCCGCCGCTTTGGCCAGCCGCCGTCTGCCTTGCGCGAAATACGTCGCTAACCGCGTCCAAAGCGTCGCAAAGCGACCCGGGCTCCCGATCTCCCCCGGCCCACCATACGCGTGCACATACGCGATGGACGCCCGACGATGCCTGAAATCTCCCTCTCCCCCCTCTTTTTGGACCCAAATATCCCGGGGTGCCAATCGGTTCGCCATCGGGGCTTCCTGCGGGCGAAAGGCCCCCGGAAATGACCCGCGACCTGACCCGCCTGCTGCGCCCCCGTTCCATTGCCGTCCTCGGTTCCGGCTGGGCGAAAAACGTGGTCGAGCAATGCCGCAAGATGGGCTTTGATGGCCCGGTCTGGCCCGTCCACCCCACGCGCGAAGACATCGGCGGTGCCCGCTGCTATCCCTCGCTGTCCGCCCTGCCGCACACCCCTGACGCGACCTTCATCGGCGTGAACCGTCATGCGACGCTGGATGTCGTGGCCGAACTTGCCGCCATGGGCGCGGGCGGGGCCACCTGCTTCGCCAGCGGCTGGGAGGAGGCGGGCGAGGCCGATCTGCAAGCCAAACTGGTGGCTGCGGCGGGGGATATGCCTATCCTTGGGCCGAACTGCTATGGCGTGATCAACTACCTCGACGGCGCGCTGCTCTGGCCCGACCAGCATGGTGGCCGGCGGGTGGACAGGGGCGTGGCGCTGCTGTCGCAATCCTCGAACATCGTCATCAACCTGACGATGCAGGCGCGGGGCCTGCCGGTCGCCTATGTCGCCTGCCTGGGCAATGCCGCGCAGGTTGGGCTGGCAGAACTGGCGGGCGCCCTGTTGGCCGACGACCGGGTGACGGCGCTTGGCCTTTATGTCGAGGGGATCGACGACGCCCCCGCCTTTGCCGAACTGGCCGACCGGGCGCGGGCGGCGGGCAAGGGCATCGTCGCGATCAAATCCGGCAAGACCGAGCTGTCGCGCACTGCTGCCGCCTCGCATACCGCTTCGCTCGCCGGGGGCGGTGCGGCGTCCACCGCCTTCCTGCGGCAGGCGGGGGTGGCCGAGGTGAACACCCTCTCGGAACTGGTTGAAACGCTGAAGATTTTCCACACTCACGGGGTGGGATTGGGCACCCGCCTGTGCTCGTTGTCCTGCTCGGGTGGCGAAGCGGGGCTGGTGGCCGATCTGGCCGCGCCCTATGGCATCGACTTTCCCCCGCCATCGGATGCACAGCGCACCCGGCTGGGCGAGATCCTGGGGCCGATCGTCGCCATCGCCAACCCCTTGGATTACCACACGTTTATCTGGGGCGATGGGCCGCGCACCACGGATGTGTTCAGCACGATGCTGGGCGGTTACGACGCCGGAATCTTCATCATCGACCCGCCGCGCCCCGACCGTTGCGATCCATCCTCATATGCCCCGGCGCTGGAGGCGATCGAGGTGGCGGCCCGGATCACCGGCAAGCCCGCATTCCCCGTCGCCTCGCTGCCCGAGAATTTCGATGAGGATCAGGCAATTGCCATGATCGACAGGGGCAGTTGCGTGCTGATGGGGCTGGAAACCGCGCTCGGCGCGATCAAGGCGGCGCAGACACCTGCCGGGGCGCCGGGCTGGCGGCCTGCGGCCGCGCTGCCAGCGCGCGAGACGGTGATGCTGTCGGAATCCGACGCCAAGGCGCTGCTGGCGCAGGCCGGGGTGGCGGTGCCGAAAGGTGTGACCGCGCCGACGCTGGCCGAACTGGCGGCCAAGGCCGCCGGGCTGACCGCGCCGCTGGCGCTGAAAGGGCTGGGCTTCGCCCACAAGACCGAGGCCGGGGCGGTGCGTCTGGGCCTTTCCACGGTTCAAGGGCAGGCCGAAATGCCCGGCGCGACCGGCTATCTGGCCGAGGAAATGGTGACGGGCGCGGTAGCCGAGGTGCTGCTGGGCCTGCGCCGCGATCCGGTCTATGGCGTGACGCTGACCGTCGGCATGGGCGGCGTCACGGCCGAGGTTCTGGCTGATACCGTCACGCTGGTGCTGCCGGTGGGGGAAGCGGAAATCCTGAACGCGATGAAGGGGTTGCGGCTTTATCCTCTGTTGGATGGATACCGCGGCAGGGCGCGCGCCGACCTGTCCGCGCTGGCCGGGATGGCGGCGGCGCTCGGGCGGCTGATGCTGGCCGACGACAGCCTTGAGGAAATCGAAATCAACCCGGTCCTTCTGCGCATCTCGGGCGCGGTGGCCGTGGATGCGCTGATCAGAAAGGGGAAATGATGGCCGAAATGCAGATGCGGACCGAGGGTCCGGTCAAGACCCGGCGTGAGGGCGCCATTCTGGAGGTGACGCTGGACGCCCCCAAGGCCAATGCGATCAGCCTGAAGACCAGCCGGGTGATGGGGCTGGTGTTCCGCGACTTTCGCGACGACGACAGCCTGCGGATCTGCATCGTGCGGGCAGCGGGCGAGAAGTTCTTTTGCCCCGGATGGGATCTGAAGGCCGCGGCCGAGGGCGATGCGGTCGACGGCGACTATGGCGTGGGCGGTTTCGGCGGCTTGCAGGAATTGCCGAATCTCAACAAGCCGGTGATCTGCGCGGTCAATGGAATCTGCTGCGGCGGGGGGCTGGAGCTTGCACTTTCCTGCGATCTGATCCTCGCCTCGTCCAACGCGACCTTTGCCCTGCCGGAAATACGGTCGGGCACGGTGGCGGATGCGGCATCCATCAAGCTGCCCAAGCGCATTCCCTATCACGTCGCGATGGACCTGCTGCTGACCGGCCGCTGGTTCGACGCGGATGAGGCGCTGCGGTGGGGGCTGATCAAGGAAATCACTGCGCCCGAGGATCTGCTGGCCCGGACCTGGGATCTGGCGCGCCTGCTGGAATCCGGGCCGCCGCTGGTCTATGCGGCGATCAAGGAAGTGGTGCGCGAGGCCGAGAACATGCGGTTCCAGGACGCGCTGAACCGGGTGTCGAAGCGGCTGTTGCCGACGGTGGACCGGCTTTATTCCAGCGAGGATCAGCTGGAAGGGGCGCGGGCCTTCGCCGAAAAGCGCGATCCGGTCTGGAAGGGACGGTAAGGAAGGGGGCGCTCGCGCCCCCTCTTGGCCTGCGGCCAATTCACCCCCTGAGGATATTTATGCAAAGAGGATGAGGGGCGGATTTGCTTCCGACATTTCCTGTCGTTTCCATACGGAAGGTCTGGGTTTTGCCCGGCTAGTCTGGCCGGAAACGGGGGCCGGTGGATGGACGAAACCGATTACATCATCGTGGGCGCTGGATCGGCGGGATGTGTGCTGGCCGAGCGGCTGACTGCTTCGGGCAAGCATCGGGTCACGGTGATCGAGGCGGGCGGGACCGACCGGCGGTTCTATGTCCAGATGCCCTTGGGCTATGGCAAGCTGTTCTACGATCCGGCGGTGAACTGGATGTATCGGGCCGAACCCGACCCCGGACTGGCTGGGCAGGCCGATCACTGGCCGCGGGGCAAGCTGCTGGGCGGGTCGTCCTCGATCAACGCGATGGTCTGGATCCGGGGCCATCGCGCCGATTATGACGAATGGGGCGAGGTGGCGGGGCCGGGCTGGGGTTGGGGCAGCGTTTGCGCCGCCTATCGCGCCATCGAGGACAACGAGGCGGGGGGCGACGATTTCCGCGGTGCGGGCGGGCCGCTGTTCATCTCGGCCAACCGGCGGGGGCTGCATCCGCTGGTGGCGGATTATGTCGCGGCCTGCGGGCAGGCGGGGTTGGCCGAGAACGCCGATTTCAACGGGGCCGAGCAGGAGGGCGCGGGTGTCTATCAGATGACGATCCGCGGCGGGCGGCGCAATTCGGCGGCGCGGGCCTTTCTGCGCCCGGCGATGCGGCGGGCCAACCTGCGGGTGATCCCCCATGCGCAGGCGACGCGGGTGATCGTCGAGGGCGGGCGGGCCGTCGGCGTCGAATACCGGCAGGGCGGGCAGGTCCGCACCTTGCGCGCGCGGGCCGAGGTGATCCTGTCGGGCGGCGCGATCAACTCGCCGCAACTGTTGCAGCTGTCGGGGATCGGGCCGGGGGGGCTGTTGTCGGGCCTTGGCCTGCCGGTGCTGGTCGACAATCCGCATGTGGGCGGGAACCTGAGCGACCATCAGGGCATCAACTATACCTGGCGGATGAAGGTGCCGACCTACAACGACCAGTTGCGTCCGTGGTGGGGCAAGCTGCGGGTCGGGTTGCAATATCTGCTGACGCGGGGTGGGCCGCTGGCCAAGTCGATCAACCATGCGGGCGGGTTCTTTCGCACCAGCGCGGGCGAGCCGCGGCCGAACATGCAGCTGTATATGCAGGCGTTTTCGACCCTGCTGCCGCGGCCGGGGGAACGGCCGATCCTGACGCCGGACCCGTTTCCGGGCATGTCTCTGGGCCTGTCGAACTGTCGCCCGACCTCGCGCGGGCATATCCGCATCCGGTCGTCCGATCCGATGCAGCACCCCGAGATCGTGGCGAACGCCTTTTCCACCGCGCATGACGTGGACGAGATGCTGCTGGCGGTGAAATACCTGCGGCATCTGGCGGCGCAACCGGCGCTGGCCCGGCTGATCGCCGAGGAACTGCGGCCGGGGCCGGCGATCACCCGTGACGAGGATCTGGTCACCGATTTCCGCGCGCGGTCGGGCACTGTCTATCACCCGTCCTGCACATGCCGGATGGGGGCCGAGGGGGAGGGCGTTCTGGACGGACGGCTGCGGGTCAGGGGCGTCGGCGGCCTGCGCGTCATCGACGCATCCAGCTTTCCGAACCTGATCGCGGGGAATACAAATGCGCCCGCGATCCTGACAGGGTGGATCGGGGCGCAGATGGTTCTGGCAGACGCGCGCTGACGGCGGGAGCGGCCGTCACGAGCAGACGCTTCAGCGCGGGCAGGCGGCGATATATTCGCGCCCGTAGGCGTCGCGATAGCGACAGTTCTTGCCGTCCTGCGCCTGGCCGATCATGTTGCCGACCGCGGCACCCGCCAGCCCACCCAGTATCGCGCCCTTGCCCTTGTCGTGGCTGCCCGAGACGGCAGCGCCAAGGACGGCGCCCGTGGCGGCCCCGCCGACGGTGGTTTTCTCGGTCGTGGTGCAAGCCGCTGCTGCCAGCATCAGGGGCAGGGCCAAGACAAGGCGTTTCATGAAATCCTCCGGGGAAAGTTGAAGTCCCGGGGACAAACGCCTGTCCGCGCCCCCGGTTCCCTGTGCGCCGGAAAAATTTCAACCACCTGCCAGCCCGACCCCCCGCAGCGCAACACGGATCTCCTCCAGGATGGCGGGGTCGTCGATGGTGGCCGGCGGCTTGAACTCTGCCCCATCGGCGATCTTGACCATGGTGCCGCGCAGGATCTTGCCCGAGCGGGTTTTCGGCAGGCGGTCCACCACGCAGGCGCGCTTGAAATCCGCCACCGGCCCGATCTTGTCGCGGATCATCGCGACGCATTCGCGCACCACATCGTCATGGGCACGGGGCGAGCTCTTGTTCAGGCACAGGAACCCCAGCGGCGACTGGCCTTTCAGCGCGTCGGCCACACCGATCACCGCGCATTCGGCGACATCGGGGTGGCTGGCCAGAACCTCTTCCATCGCGCCGGTCGACAGGCGGTGGCCCGCGACGTTGATCACGTCATCGGTGCGCGCCATGATGTAGAGGTATCCCTCCTCGTCCACATAGCCCGCATCGCCGGTTTCGTAGAATCCGGGAAAGTGGTCGAGATAGCTTTTGCGGAACCGCCCTTCGGCCTTCCACAGCGTCGGCAGGGTGCCGGGCGGCAGCGGCAGCCGGACGGCGATGGCGCCCAGCGTGCCGGGGGCGACGGGATGGCCGCCCTCGTCCAGCACCTGCACGTCATAGCCCGGCATCGCGACCGAGGGCGAGCCGACCTTGACGGGCAGCAGTTCCACCCCGGTGGGGTTCGCGGCGATGGCCCAGCCGGTTTCGGTCTGCCACCAGTGGTCGATCACCGGCACGCCCAGATGCCGCGCCGCCCAGTTGATCGTGTCGGGGTCGGCTCGTTCGCCTGCCAGGAACAGCGCCTTGAGGCTGCGCAGGTTGTAGTCGCCGATCAGTTCGCCCTCGGGGTCGTCGCGCTTGATGGCGCGCAGCGCGGTCGGCGCGGTGAACAGCACCTTGACCTTGTGGTTCTGCACCACGCGCCAGAAGGCGCCGGCGTCGGGGGTGCCCACGGGCTTGCCCTCATAGACGACGGTGGTGCAGCCTGCGGTCAGCGGCGCATAGCAGATATAGCTGTGCCCCACGACCCAGCCCACATCCGACGCGGCCCAGAACACGTCGCCCGCATCGACGTTGTAGATGTTCTTCATCGTCCAGTTCAGCGCGACCAGATGGCCCGCCGTATGGCGGACGACGCCCTTGGGCTGGCCGGTGGTTCCGCTGGTATAAAGGATATAGGCCGGGTGGTTCCCCTCGACCGGGACGCATTCGGCAGGCTCGACCCCATACTGGAACGAATGCCAGGCGACATCGCGGCCCTCGATCAGCTTTGCCACCTCTTGTTCGCGCTGGAAGATCACGCAGAAGTCGGGTTTGTGCGCCGCCAGTTCGACCGCCTTGTCCAGAAGCGGCTTGTAATGGACGATGCGGTTCGGCTCGATCCCGCAAGAGGCGGCGATGATCGCCTTGGGCGTGCAGTCGTCGATCCGCACGGCCAGTTCGTTGGCGGCGAACCCGCCGAAGACGACCGAGTGGATGGCGCCAAGGCGGGCGCAGGCCAGCATCGCCTCCAGCGCCTCGGGGATCATCGGCATGTAGATGATCACCCGGTCGCCCTTTTCCACGCCCTTGGCACGCAGCGCGCCGGCCAGCGAGGCCACGCGCCGTTGCAAATCGCGATAGGTGATGCCGCGATAGGAATGGGTGACGGGACTGTCATGGATGATGGCCAGCTGATCGCCGCGTCCGGCCTCGACATGGCGGTCGACGGCGTTCCAGCAGCCGTTCAACCGGGCATCGGCGAACCATTGGTAAAGCGGGGCCTGGCTGTCATCCAGCGCCCGCGACGGCGGGGTGATCCAGTCGATGCCGCGCGCCGCCTCCATCCAGAAGGCTTCGGGGTCGGCCTTCCAGCCGGCATAGAGCTTTGAATAGGCACCCGCCTGCGACATGTTCCGCCTCCTCCCTCTGCGAGACAGGGCATTTGTTACGCACAGCGGGCGTGTCGCGCAATTCTGTTACCGTTCACGGAACGACGACGGGGTGCGACAATTTGCAGATTTCCTCGCCGCGACGCGGCGAATATTGCAAACCTTGGCTATCTGCATTCCATGGAAGGCAATATTGCCGAGGGTTTGCAAACCTTGGGATAGATTCATTGCAAATATCGCGAATCATCCATAGTGCGAAACCTCTGTCCCGGCGATGGCCGACATGTTCAGCAGGCCCCGCGCGGTGATCGAGGTGGTAACGATATGCGCCTTGTTGGCCATGCCCATCAGGATCGGCCCGACCTCCAGCCCGCCCGCCTTCATCTTGAGAATGTTGCGCACGCCCGAGGCCGCGTCGGTCTGGCCGAAGACCAGCACGTTCGCCGCCCCCTCGAACCGCGAATTCGGCAACAGGCGTTCGCGCAGCTTTTCGTCCAGCGCGGCATCGACGTGCATTTCGCCTTCATACAGAAAATCGCGCGGCGCGCGGTCCAGCAGGTCCAGCGCCGCCCGCATCCTGACCCCCGAGGAGGAATCGAGGTTCCCGAACTGCGATGAGGAACACAGCGCGATCCGGGGCATCAGGCCAAAGCGTTTCACATGCCGCGCCGCACCGATGACGGTGTCGCAGATCTGTTCCGGCGTCGGTTCGGCATGGACATGCGTATCGGCGATGAACAGCGGCCCATCCTCCAGGATCATCAGCGACAGCGCGCCGACGGGGCGGCGGCCATCGCGGCCCAGAACCTCGGTGATGTATTTCAGGTGCCACAGATATTGGCCGAAGGTGCCGCAGATCAGGCTGTCGGCCTCGCCCCGGTGGACCATGACCGCGCCGATGGCGGTGGTATTGGTGCGCATGATCGCCCGCGCGATGTCGGGGGTGACGCCGCGCCGCGCCATCAGCTCGTGATAGGTGCCCCAGTAATCGCGATAGCGGTGGTCGCTTTCGGGGTTCACCAGCTCGAAATCGCGGCCGGGGCGGATCGGCAGGCCCGCCCGTTCGCAGCGCATTTCCACCACCTCGGGGCGGCCGATCAGGATCGGCTTGTCGGTGGTCTCCTCGATCATGGCATTGGCAGCGCGCAAGACGCGCTCATCCTCGCCCTCGGCAAAGACGATCTTGCGTTCGGCCATGGCCGAGGCCTGAAAGATCGGCCGCATGATCAGCGCCGACCGGAAGACCGAGCCGTCCAGCTTGCGCCGATAGGCCTCCATGTCGGCGATGGGGCGGGTGGCGACGCCCGAGTCCATCGCGGCCTTGGCGACCGCGCTGGCCACCACGCCGATCAGCCGGGGATCGAAGGGCTTGGGGATCAGGTAATCCTCGCCAAAGGTCATCTGCTCGCCCTGATAGGCTGCGGCGGCCTCGGCGCTGGTGGTGGCGCGGGCCAGGGCGGCGATCCCCTCGATGCAGGCGATCTGCATCTGGTCGTTGATCTCGGTCGCGCCCACATCCAGCGCGCCCCGGAAGATGAAGGGAAAGCACAGCACGTTGTTGACCTGGTTGGGATAATCCGACCGGCCGGTGGCGATGATCGCCTTTGGATTGCCCGCCCGCGCCTCGGCCGGGGTGATTTCCGGCGAAGGGTTGGCAAGCGCAAAGACGATGGGCCGTTCGGCCATCTGCGTCACCATGTCGGCGGTCAGCACGCCCGGCCCCGACAGGCCCAGGAACAGGTCGGCGCCGTGGATCACGTCCTTCAGCGCCCGCAGGTCGGTCTTTTGCGCATAGGCCGCCTTTTGCGGGTTCATGTCTTCGGCCCGGCCTTCGTAGACAAGGCCGTGAACGTCGCACAGCCAGACGTTCTCGCGCCGCACACCCAGCTTCAGCAGCATGTTCAGGCAGGCGATCCCGGCCGCCCCGCCGCCGGTCGAGACGATCTTGATGTCCTCGAACCGCTTGCCCGCGATCTTCAGCGCGTTGGTGGCGGCGGCGCCTACGACGATGGCGGTGCCGTGCTGGTCGTCGTGAAAGACCGGAATGTTCATCCGCTCGCGGCACAGCTTTTCGACGATGAAGCAGTCGGGGGCCTTGATGTCCTCAAGGTTGACGGCGCCAAAGGTCGGTTCCAGCGCGCACACGATTTCAGCCAGTTTCACCGGGTCGGGTTCGTTCAGCTCGATGTCGAAACAGTCGATGTTGGCGAATTTCTTGAACAGCACCGCCTTGCCCTCCATCACCGGCTTGGAGGCGATGGCGCCGATATTGCCCAGGCCCAGAACGGCCGTGCCGTTCGACACCACGGCCACAAGGTTGCCGCGCGCGGTATAGCGGCTGGCGGTCGATGGGTCGGCCTTGATCTCCAGGCAGGCTTCGGCCACGCCGGGGGAATAGGCGCGGCTCAGGTCGCGCCCGTTGGCCAGCGGCTTTGTCGCGCGGATTTCCAGTTTACCGGGTTTCGGAAACTCGTGATAGTCCAGCGCCGCCTGGCGCGCGTTGTCGTTGCGCTGCTCGTCCATCTGCCCCTCCCGAAACTTTGTTTAAGGGTAAACAATCCGCGCTGGGCCGGAAACCCCCGTTCGGGCAGAAAGCACTTTCCCGCGCCGCTTGCAAATCAAGGTTCCGCGTCACACTGTCCGCAGGGGCGGGTGTGAGGGAGGAAACCATGGCCGAGATCCTGGCCGAGATCCGGTTGCCGACGCAGGAATTGCGCGACGACCTGCCGTTTTTCACCAGGGTGCTGGGGATGCGGCTGGACATGATCTATCCCGCCGACAGTCCCGAGGTGGCGGTGCTGTCCGGCCACGGGCTGCGGCTGCGCATCGAAAAGGGCGCGGTCGAGCCTGCGGGCACAATCCGCATCCGCACTGATGACCCCGGTTTCGCCGGTGGCGCGCGGGCCCTGACCGCGCCGAACGGCACGCGGGTCGAGGTGGTGGATCTGAACCCGCCGCTGGTCCTGCCGGAAACCGAACATGCCTTTGTCGTTCGCCGCCTGGCCGATCAGGCCCCCTGGGTGATCGGGCGGGCCGGGATGATGTATCGCGATCTGGTGCCCAGCCGTCTGGGCGGCGCGATGATCGCCAGCCATATCCGCATTCCCGACGGCGGCCCGGTGCCCGACATGGTGCATTTCCACAAGGTCGGGTTCCAGCTGATCTTCTGCATCGCCGGCTGGGTCGACGTGGTTTACGAGGATCAGGGCGGCCCGATCCGCCTGCACCCCGGCGACTGCTTCATCCAGCCGCCCGAAATCCGCCACCGGGTTCTGGTCGCCAGCGACGGGATCGAGGTGATCGAGATCGGCGTTCCCGCCGAACATGTCACCGAGATCGACCATGACATGACCCTGCCGACTCCGCATCTGCGCCCCGACCGGGAATGGCAGGGGCAAAGGTTCGTCCACAATGTCGGCGCGGGGGCCGAATGGCGGCCTTTCCGCATTCCCGGCTTCGTGGCGCGCGATACGACGATCGACGCCAATACCGGGGGCGTCGCCTCGGTCATGGTCGCGCGGCCATCGGGCGGCGGCGCCCCCTGGGTGCGGCATTCGGGCGACATCCTCTTCACCTTCGTGATGTCCGGCACCATGCTGCTGGAGGGCGAGGGGAAAGAGCCGTTCCGTCTGTCGGCCGGCGATGCCTTCGTCATCCCGCCGGGGATGGCGACGCGCTATGCCGAAGCCTCGCCCGATCTGGAACTGCTGGAGGTGTCGCTGCCCGGCAATCCCCCGACCGAGGTGCTGTGAAGGCCCGCGCGTCGATTTGCGTGACGAAATCGTGCCCGGCATTGCGGGCGGGCGGCCTTCGCGCCACATTCGCCTGAAACGAAGGAGGCCGAAGATGACCCTGCTGTATGCAGCGACCCAGGTGCGCGAAAACGCCTATGTGCCCTATTCCCGCTTCAAGGTGGGGGCGGCGATCCGGGCGGAATCTGGGGCGATCCACGTCGGCTGCAATGTGGAGAACGTGGCCTATCCCGAAGGCACCTGCGCCGAGGCCGGGGCGATCGCGGCCATGTGCGCTGCGGGCGACCGCAAGATCATGGAGATCCTCGTCATCGCCGACAGCCCCGAGCCTGTGCCCTGCTGCGGCGGCTGCCGCCAGAAGATCGCCGAATTCGCCGCGCCAGAGGTAAGGGTGACGATGGCCACCACCGACGGCAAGTCGCGCACGGTGACGGTGGCCGAACTTCTGCCCGGCGTCTTCAACCTTTCGCACATGGACCGGGCGTGATCCCCGCGCGGCTGATCGCGACCATCCGCGACGGCGGCCGGCCGCCCGCCGCCGACCTGCGGGCGTTTGCCGCCGGGCTGGCCTCGGGCGAGGTGACGGATGCGCAGGCCGGGGCCTTTGCCATGGCCGTGGTGCTGAAGGGCCTGGGGGACGAGGGGCGCGTGGCCCTGACCACCGGAATGCGGGATTCGGGCCGGGTGCTGGACTGGGATCTGCCGGGGCCGGTGATCGACAAGCATTCCACCGGCGGGATCGGCGACTGCATTTCCCTGCTGCTGGCGCCGGCGCTTGCGGCCTGCGGGGCCTATGTGCCGATGATCTCGGGCCGGGGGCTGGGGTTCACCGGCGGCACGCTGGACAAGCTGGAGGCGATCCCCGGCTTTCGCGTGACGCTGGGCGAGGATCAGCTGCGCCGCCAGATTGCCGAGCTGCGCTGCGCCATCGTCGCGGCCAGCCCCGAAATCGCCCCCGCCGACCGCAGGCTTTATGCGATCCGCGATGTGACGGGCACGGTGGAATCGGTCGATCTGATCACCGCCTCGATCCTGTCCAAGAAACTGGCCGCCGGGCTGGAGGCGCTGGTGCTGGATGTCAAGGTCGGCTCGGGTGCGTTCATGAAGACGATGGATCAGGCCCGCGACCTGGCGCAGGCGCTGGTTTCGGTCGGGCAGGGGGCGGGTTGCATGACCGCCGCCCTGATCACCGACATGAGCCAGCCCCTGGCCACCGCCGCCGGCAATGCGCTGGAGGTGGCCGAGGTGATGGAGACGCTGACCGGCACCTCGGTCAACTCGGCGTTGTGGGATCTGACGGCCGTGCTGGGGGGCGAGGCGCTGGCGCTGGGAGGGCTGGCCGCCGATGCGGGCGATGGTGCGGCGCGGATCGAACAGGCGCTGGAATCGGGGGCTGCGGCCGACTGGTTCGGCCGGATGGTCGCGGCACAGGGCGGGCCTGCCGATTTCGTCGACCGCTGGCCCGACCGGCTGCCCGCGGCACCCGTGGTGCGCGAGGTTCTGGCCCCCGCCCCCGGCTTTGTCTCCGCCATAGATGGTGAGGCGCTGGGCCACGCGGTCGTCGCCCTTGGGGGTGGGCGGCTGCGCGAGGGTGACCGGATCAACCCCTCGGTCGGCCTGTCCGACCTTGCCGGCATCGGCGAGGAGATCGGCGAGGATCAGCCGCTGGCGCTGATCCATGCCGCGAGCGAAGAGGCGGCCGAAGCGGCGGCGCGCGCCGTGGCCGCCGCCTATCGCATGGCCCCGCACGCGCCGGGGGAGCCGCCGCTGATCCATGAAAGGATCGGCTGAGATGGGGGATGTGCGGCGATGACGCGGGCTTTTCTGATCGTCATGGATTCGGTCGGCTGCGGCGGCGCGCCGGATGCGGCGGCCTATGGCGACCAGGGCGCCAATACGCTGGCCCATATCGCGCGGGACTGCGCGGCGGGCCGGGCCGACATCGGGCGGCGGGGACCGCTTCGCCTGCCGGTGCTGGACGGCCTGGGTCTGGGCGCGGCGGTCCGGCTGGCCTCGGGCGATGCGACGCCGGGGCTGGGCGCGCGGCCCTCCGGATTCTGGGGGGCGGCGACCGAGGTGTCGCGCGGCAAGGACACGCCCTCGGGCCATTGGGAACTGGCCGGGGTGCCGGTTCCCTGGGACTGGGGCTATTTCCCCGACACGATCCCCGCCTTTCCCGAGGCCGTGGTGGCCGAGGTCTGCCGTCTGGCCGGGACGGCGGGCATCCTGGGCAATTGCCACGCCTCGGGAACCGAGATCATCGACCGGCTGGGGGCCGAACATCTGCGGACCGGCTGGCCGATCTGCTATACCTCCGCCGACAGTGTGTTCCAGATCGCGGCGCATGAGGGGGCGTTCGGGCTGGGCCGGCTGCTGGCGCTGTGCGCGGGGCTGGCGCCGATGCTGCATGCGATGCGGATCGGCCGGGTGATCGCGCGGCCGTTCACCGGCCAGCCGGGGGCCTTTGCCCGCACAGCCAACCGGCGCGACTTTGCCGTGGCGCCGCCCGCGCCCACGCTGCTGGACTGGGTGGCGGGGGCGGGGCGGGCGACCCATGCGGTCGGCAAGATCGGCGACATCTTTTCGATGCGAGGGATCGGCACGCTGCACAAGGGCAAGTCCGACCTTGATCTTTCCGAACATCTGTTGCGGCTTGTTGCGGAAGCTGAGGAAGGGTCTTTGACCTTTGCGAACTTTGTCGAGTTCGACAGCCTTTATGGCCACCGCCGCGACGTGGCGGGATATGCGCGCGCGCTGGAATGGTTCGACGGCGTGGCGGGCCGGGTTCTGTCGGGGCTGCGGTCCGGTGATCTGGCGATCTTTACCGCAGACCACGGCAATGATCCGACATGGACGGGCACCGACCATACGCGGGAACGGGTGCCGGTGCTTTGCGCGGGCCGGGGCGCGGGCGAGGCGGGGCTGGTCGGCTTTGCCGATGTGGCGGCCAGCATCGCTGCGCATCTGGGCGTGCCCGCACAGGGGCCGGGGCGCAGCTTTGTCTGAACGGCGAGCCGGGGGCCAGCCCCCGGACCCCCGGGATATTGGGGTCCAGAAAGAGGGGGGAGGGATGAAGGATCTGCCGCTGGTCGACCTGAGTCTGGACGTCGTGGGCGGTGTGCCCGCCAGCCTGCTGCGCGCGATGGCGGCGGAACGGCGGCTGGATCTGGCCGGGCTTTTCACTGCGGAGGGCGGATACCGGCTGGATGCGCCGGGCGGCTGGTGGAAGGTGTGGGAGACGGCGGCCGCTATCCCCGCTGCCCCGCGCGATTGGGTGCGGATCGTGGGCGCGCTGGTTGAGGAACAGGTGGCAAATGGTGTCGTCTATTGCGAAATCCGGGTTTCGCCGCAGTTCTGTGGCGGCTTCGATCCGGGGGCATGGCGCGAGACCCTTCACGCCATGCGCGAGGCTGCCGAAGGGCAGGGCGTCGACTTGCGGCTGACGGCCACCGCCTTTGCGCATCGGGGGCCCGAGGCGGCCCGCCGCGCGGCGCTTTGTGCGGCGGAAACGGCGGGCGATTTCGTGACCGGCTTTGCACTGTCGGGTGAAACGGCAAGGCCGAAGGATCACGCCTGGGCTTTCGATTGCGCGCGCGAGGCCGGGCTGGGCCTTGTCGCCGAGGCCCATGGCCCGGCCGCGGTGCGCGATGTGCGGCGCGATCTGCGCCCCGACCGCGTCAGTGGCGGATCGGGGTTGCTGTCCGATCTGGCGCTGGTCGACGAACTGGCCGAGGCGGGGACCCTCGTGGCGATATGTCCGGGCGAAGATATCGCCCTGGGCCGGGTTGCGGACTGGCGCAGGCATCCGGCGGGGCAGCTGTTCGACCGCGGCGTCAGGCTGGCGCCGTGTTCCGGGGCGCCTGCCTTTGCCGGGCCTGGGCTGGCCGGGATCTCCGCGCGGCTGCACGATGCGTTCGACTGGGACGAAGGTGTATTCCACACCCTTGCGCAAACTGCGCTTGACGCCGCATTCTGTGACGCCGACACCCGCGCCCGCATCCATAAACGCCTGACCTGAGGTTTGCCATGCTTGACCACCTGACCGTCGTGACCCACCCCCTTGTGCAGCACAAGCTGACGATCATGCGCGACAAGCAGACCTCGACCGCCGGGTTCCGCCGGCTGCTGAGGGAGATCAGTCTGCTTCTGGCCTATGAGGTGACGCGCGGGCTGGACATGACGACGATCCGCATCGAGACCCCGCTGGAGGAGATGGACGCCCCCACGCTGGACGGCAAGAAGCTGGCGCTGATTTCCATCCTGCGCGCGGGCAATGGTCTGCTGGACGGCATTCTGGAGCTGATCCCGGCGGCCCGCGTGGGCTTCGTCGGCCTGTATCGCGACCCCCAGACGCTGCAACCGGTGCAGTATTACTCAAAACTGCCCGATCAGCTGGAGGACCGGATCTGCATCGTCGTGGACCCGATGCTGGCCACCGGCAATTCCTCGGCCGCGGCGGTGGATCTGCTGAAGCAGGCGGGGGCAAGGAACATCCGTTTTCTGTGCCTGCTGGCGGCGCCCGAAGGCATTGCCCGGATGAAAGAGGCCCATCCCGATGTGCCGATCGTCACAGCGGCGGTAGACAAATGCCTGAACGACCATGGATATATTGTTCCTGGTCTAGGGGATGCGGGGGACCGCATGTTCGGCACTAAATAACGGCTTTACTCTGCCATCATCCTGCCCCATTCTGGGTAGGGCGACATGGGGGACGTGATGCTGGTCAGGGTGATCTCGGCGGCCGTTCTGGCTGTTCTTGCCGGGGGTGCTTTCGCGCAGACGGCAAGTGACTTTGGCGGCCCGAAGGAACTTCCCCCCGCGGATTTTACCGGACAGCAATATGTCGACAGCATGGGCTGCGTGTTCCTGCGCACCGGCTATGGCGGCAATGTCGGTTGGGCGCCGCGGGTGACTGCGGAGCGCAAGCCGCTGTGCGGCCAGCAGCCCAGTTTTGCGCCGAAAGCCGTGGCACAGCCGGCGGGCGCCCCGGTCGTGGCCGCCACGGTTCCGCCAAAGGCGAAAAAGCCGGTCAAGGTGCGGCACGTTGATCCCAAGAGCTATGTCCCGGCCAAGCCCGCGAAAGTCGCGGCCCGGCCGCAGGTGGCGCCGATGCAGGTGCCGGAATACAGGGTCGTGCCTTCGGTGCCGGGGCGGACCAGGATCGCCTGCTACCGTTCGGCCCCCGTTCCGGTTCTGGTGCGGCTGCGCGACGGCAGCCTGACGGTGATGTGCACGCCGGGCGACGGGTCGCGGACGGGCTGGCGCACACCGGGCCGGGCGCCGGTGCAGGCGACGGCCGTGACGGCAAAGGCCGTGCCCGCCGCCGCGGCGCCGGGTGCGGGCGATCCGTGGCTTTACGATCCGCCGATGTTCGGCGGCACCGGCTATGCCGTGGCGCTGCGGCAATCCGGCAACGGCTTCATCCGATAGGAACAGATCAAGACGGGGACGGCAGAACCGCAATATCGGGCAGCACAAACCTGACCCCCGGAACCCCGGTTCCGGGGGTGTTTTTATGGGCTATCCGGCGCAGATGTCCTGAAGGCTGATCCAGTCGCCGTCGGGCAGGATTTCCCGCCCCGGTGCGGCGGCGAACGGATCGGCCTCGATCAGCGGCAGGACCGCCTCGCCCGAAGGGTCCAGCGCATAGGCATAGGGGGAGGAGGGAACCTCGGCCGCCTTGAACCTTTCCAGCAGCGCCTCGTCCTTCAGCGCGGCGGGGCGGGCGCGCAGCAGCGTCTCGCCATAGCCCTCGACGCTTTCTTCTGGCAGCGCGCCGGTGGTCAACAGCCGGAAGGTCGCGGCAAGCCCGGCGTGGCGCAGGATCGGCAGCACCGGGTCAAGATGCGAGGCGCGCAGATCCTCGGCCAGGGCAAAGCCTGCGACCGCTTCGGGGCCCTTGGCGGATTCCACCACGGGGCGGCCCAGAAGGATCACCTTTCCCGGCAGGTTCGCCCCCTGCCGAAGCCCGTTGCGCAGCACCAGGATCTGCGGCGCCCCGGTGCCGAACAACCGGTCGGACAGCTTTGCCAGCGCCTTGGTCCCCAGGGGGGTGGCGCAGGGGGCGCCCGCCACGCGCGTCAGGTCGGTCAGCGCCATCTGCCCGATCTGCGCGCGGGTGGACTCGGGCAGCATCGCCGCCGTCCGCGCGATCAGCGCGCCGGGCAGCCAGAACACCCCCAGAAGGGCGATGACACCAGCCCCCGCGCCCAGCATCCAGCCGCGCAGGCGGCCGGGGCGGGGGCGGCTGCGCGCAACCGCGCCGCGCACCGTCTCCAGCGCGGCGATCATGTCGGCGTCGTCCAGTTCCAGCGATTCAAAGGGTTCCGCGCCGGGGCCATAGACCGCGGGCAGGACGCCTGGGTTCATGCGAACGATCGCGGGCAGCGACCAATGCGACAGCGGCATTTCGGTGCGGGGGTCCGACAGGATCAGCGTGGCCTCGCGAAAGCCCACGACGACCTCGCGCCGCTGCGCCTCGGCGCCGTCGCGCCACAGGCCAAGGCTTTCCAGCCGCTGATATTTCCGAAGTGCAGTCATGCCCGCCGTGGTGCCTCTCCGCGAAAATCGCGGGCCTTTGAAATCGTTATGCCCGAACCGCTTTCAGACTAGGCCCGCCCGCCCTGCAATTGCAAGCCGGGCCGGCCCTTGACGATGCGCCCGCTTTGCCCGAAGCCTTGTGTCGCCGGATGGAGGATCGCCTTGAAGACCGCCCACGACCGCACCCTTGCCGCCGCGGGTTGCATCCTTGTCTATGCCCTGATCATCGGGTTCACCGACAATTATGTCCGCGTGATCGCGGAAAGCGCCGGGCTGTGGCAGTTCCACGCCACCCGCTCGGCCATGGCGCTGGCGGTGCTGGCCGGGGCGGCGGCGGTCATGGGCTGGCGGCTGCGGCCGCGGAACTGGCGCGGGGTGATCGGGCGCAGCGCGATCCACGGATCGGGCATGGTGATCTACTTTGGCGCCTTGGCCTTTCTGCCGGTGGCGCAGGTGGCGGCGGGGCTGTTCACCGCGCCGATCTTCGTGCTGCTGATCTCCCGGCTGGTCTATGGCCATGTGATCGGGCCGGTCAGGATCGCCGCCGTGGGGCTGGGCTTTCTGGGGGTGATGCTGGTTCTGGGGCCGCAGGCGCTGTCCGGCACCTCGGCCGCGGCGCTGCTGCCGGTGGTCGCGGGCGCCTTCTACGCCATGGGCAATATCGCCACGCGCGAATGGTGCGCGGGCGAAAGTGCGCAGACGATGCTGGCGGGGTTCTTTGCCGCACTGGGCCTTTACGGGTTGTTGGGCATGGCGGTTCTGGGGCTGTTCCCGCAGGAGGTGCCCCAGGGGGCCGCCGGCTTCGTTCTGCGCGGGCCGGCCGTGCCGCAGGCGGGATTCTGGATCTGGACGGCGGTGCAGGCGGTCGGTTCGCTGATCGGGGTCGGGCTGATGATCCGCGGGTATCAATTGACCGAGGCGGGGCGCGCGTCGGTCTTTGAATATGTGATCCTGCCGGCCTCGGCGCTGTGGGGCTTCATCCTCTGGGGCGAAAGGCTGACGCCGGTCGCGATGCTGGGCATGGCGATGATCGCGGCAGCGGGGATCATGATCGCCCTGCGCGCCCGCCAGCAAGAGGTCTGATCCGCACATACATCAAGTTTTTGTGCATCTCCGCACATGGGACATGCCGCAATGGGGGATGGCCCCGGTGCCGCTTTGTCCTATCTTTCCCCACCAGGCAAGGAGGACGCGATGAGCTGGAACCCCGCACTCGACCCCACAATTCCCGTCGGCGATGCCGTCGACGCCATCGAAACCGTGATCGTGCCCCGCGCCCGCGACCTTGGCGGGTTCGAGGTGCGCCGGGCGCTGCCCTCGGCGGCACGGCAGATGGTGGGCCCCTTCATCTTTTTCGACCAGATGGGCCCGGCCGAGTTCTTGACCGGCCAGGGAATCGACGTGCGCCCGCATCCGCATATCGGGCTGGCCACCGTGACCTATCTGATGAAGGGCCGCATCCATCACCGCGACTCGCTGGGCACCGACCAGTGGATCGATCCCGGCGCGGTGAACTGGATGGTGGCGGGCAATGGCATCACCCATTCCGAACGGATGGACGGCCCCGGCCGGCAAAAGCCGCATTCCCTGTTCGGCCTGCAAACCTGGGTGGCCCTGCCCAAGGATCAGGAGGATGATCCCGCCGCCTTCATCCATGTCGGCAAGACCGACCTGCCCGAACTGGAGGGCGAGGGCAAACAGGTGCGCCTTGTCCTTGGCACTGCCTGGGGCGCGCGGATGCCGATGCCGACGCCGTCCGAGATCTTCTATGCCGATGCCGTGCTGCAACCGGGCGCCTCGATCCCGCTGCCCGACGAACATGAGGACCGCGGGGTCTATGTGCTGACGGGCGAGGTCACGGTTTCGGGCCAGACCTTCGAGGCGGGGCGGATGCTGGTCTTTCGCCCCGGCGACCGGATCAGCGTCCGGGCGGGGGATCAGGGCGCGCGGCTGATGCTGCTGGGGGGCGCGACGATGGACGGGCCGCGGTTCATCTGGTGGAACTTCGTCGCCTCGTCCCGCGACCGGATCGACGCCGCGCGCGAGGCATGGCGGGCCGGGGACTGGGCGCATGGCCGGTTCCACCTGCCGCCGGACGACAATCGGGAATTCATTCCTGCGCCGGACCCGTGATGGCCCGCCGACCGGGTTTCCCCCCGATCCCCCCCTCTTGCCGGAGACAAATATCCCGCGGGGGTCCGGGGGCGCGAAGCCCCCGGCGGCTTCCGCAGGTCAAAGGCAAAAATTCCATCCCGGCGGCGCTTGACGCCGCTGCGGCCTTTCCGTAATACGCACCCCACGTCCGGGGCGACCGGGCGGCAGATGATGCGCGGTTGTAGCTCAGTCGGTTAGAGTACCGGCCTGTCACGCCGGGGGTCGCGGGTTCGAGCCCCGTCAACCGCGCCATTTGTCCCTTTCGCCCCGATGTCAGGATCGCGCGGTTGTAGCTCAGTCGGTTAGAGTACCGGCCTGTCACGCCGGGGGTCGCGGGTTCGAGCCCCGTCAACCGCGCCATTTCCAGAAGACATCCTTTGCCTTGTCGCCAAAGCCAGCCCGCACTCCGGGCAAGGGTTGGATCGTGCAGGCGTTTCCGCCCGCACGGCAGCCGTCACAAGGCCAGCCGATACTGCACGAACCCGATGGGCTTGTCGTAGTGATCATAGATTCGCCGGGCCTTGGCATTGTCTTCGGCGGTCATCCAGTAAAGCTCGGACCAGCCCTTCGCCTCGCAGATCGACAGCAGGTCGTCGATCAGCGCCCGGCCCGCGCCGGTTCCCCGCGCCTCGGGCGCGACGAACAGGTCCTCCAGATAGCAGACCGGGGTGATCTGCCAGGTCGAGACATGCGTCAGGTGATGGGCGAATCCGACGATCCGCCCGCCCAGGCGGATCACCCGGCCCCAGACCGGCACCTGCGGGTCGATCAGCCGTTCCCAGGTCCGGGCGGTGACGGCGGCCGGCATGTCCTTTTCATAAAAGGCGCAATAGCCGCCCCACAGCGGACGCCAGGCGTCATGGTCGCCCTCGGCCAGGTCCGAGATCGCAAAGCTCATGCCAGTTCCGCCAGGATGCGCGCCCAGGACCGGATGCCCTTGTGAAAGCTGTCCATGTCGTATTTCTCGTTCGGGGAATGGATCGCGTCGTCGTCGTTGGCAAAGCCGATCAGCATCGCATCCATGCCCAGGATGTCCTTGAAATAACCGGCGATGGGGATCGAGCCGCCCATGCCGACGATCACCGCCTCGCGGTTCCATTCGTCGGACAGGGCGCGGCGCGCGGCCTCGAACTCGGGGCGGGCGGTGTTCATCACGGCGGCCTTTGCGCCGTCCAGATCGCTGTCCCAGGTGACGCGGGCATCGACGGGCAGGCGATCCTCGACATGTTTGCGCAGTTGCACGCGGACATGGGCGGGGTCCATGTCGCCCACCAGACGGCAGGTGATCTTGCAATGCGCCTCGGCCGGGATGACGGTTTTCGACCCGACCCCCTGATAGCCGCCCCAAAGCCCGTTGATTTCCAGCGTGGGCCGCGCCCATTGCTGTTCCAGCGTGGAATAGCCCGCCTCGCCATGCGGCACGGTGAACCCGACCGAGTTCAGATAATCCTTCTCGTCAAAGCCGCAGTTGTCCCACTGGCGTTTCAGATCGGCCGGAACCTCGTGGACGCCTTCGTAGAAGCCTTCCACCGCGACGCGACCGTTCTCGTCATGAAAGCTGGCGATCAGCCTTGAAATCTCGCGCAGGGGGTTCAGCCCCGGCCCGCCGTAATGGCCCGAATGCAGGTCGATGCGCGGGCCGTGCAGGGTGAATTCCTCTTTCAGCATCCCGCGCAGCTGGCCCGCGATCGACGGCACGCCGGGCGAGACCATGGATGTGTCGCAGATCAGCGCCAGCGCCGCGGTCAGTTCCGAGGCATTCTCCTTCATGAAGGGTATCAGCGAGGGCGAGCCGGATTCCTCTTCCCCCTCGAAGAATAGCGTCAGCTTGCAGGGCAGGGTGCCATGAACGGCCTTCCACGCGCGGCAAGCCTCGACAAAGGTCATCAGCTGGCCCTTGTCGTCAGAGGAACCGCGGCCGCGGATGACCTTGCCCTTGGCCGTGGTCTCGATCTGCGGATCGAACGGGTCGTGGTGCCACAGCGACAGCGGATCGACCGGCTGCACGTCGTAATGGCCGTAGAACAGCAGATGCGGCGCATCCGCGGACAGGCCGTCGCCGAAATGCGCCACCACCATCGGATGGCCCGGCGTCGGCCGCACGGCGGCGGCAAAGCCGAGCGCGTTCAGATCGGCCGCCAGCCAGTCGGCGGCGCGGGCGCAATCGGCCTTGAAGGCCGGATCGGTGGAAATCGACGGAATACGCAAAAGCTCCATCAGCCGGTCGACCGCCTGCGGCAGGTCGGCGTCGATCCGGGCCAGAACGGCGTCGAGGGACATGTGCGTTTCTCCTTTTCGTGATGGCGGGCGCAGCCTAGCACCCGCCCCGGCCCTGTCCAGAGCCTGCGCTTTCCGCTAAAAGCGTCGCCGTCATACGTTTTCGAGAGGGGTTCCGATGCGGGTTCTGGTTCTGGCAGGGCTGGCGGTTCTGGCGGCGGGGGCGGCAGCGGCCCAGCCCGTGACCGGGAAAGAGGCGAAGAAGCTGCTGTTCATGCCAAGGGAATCGGTCGCGCAGATCCTGCCCGGCGCGGGTCTGGACGAACAGAATGCCAAAGTGTTGGAAACCGTGGCGGCGGCGCAGCCCTGGTATGGCGCCATCGCGATTTCCCCCGACGAAGGGCTGATGTCCGAAGCCACCGTGGCCGCCGCGAAATACCATGATGTCGAGGCGGCAAAGACGGTCGCCCTGTCCGATTGCAACGCCAAGAAAAAGGGCAAGGCCGAGTGCGTGCTGGCTGCGGTGATCCTGCCCAAGGGCTGGCAGCAGGGCCGCCCCCTGCAACTTTCTGCCGAGGCGACCGAGGCGTTCAGGGCGGATTACAAGGGGGGGGCGATGGCGACTTCGGCCACCACGGGGGCCTTTGGCATGGGCGCGGATGCGGCGGCGGCCCTTGCCGCCTGTCAGGCCAAGGCCGGGGCCGCGACCGACTGCACGGTCGTCATCTCGGGCTGAGGAGCGCCTGTCGTGAGAGGGGGCGGCGATTTGCCCCCTTTCGTTTTGCCGCTTGTTGATGCAGGTCAAGGCCCGCATCCTTTGAATCGTTCCAAAGTCCCCCCGCGAGATGCCAGGAGAGCCGAGCCATGGATTACACCGCCGCCCTTGATGCCGCCCTGACCCGGCTGCACGACGAAGGCCGCTATCGGACCTTCATCGACATCGAGCGTCGTCGCGGCCAGTTCCCCCATGCGGTCTGGGTCCGCCCCGACGGAACGGAGCGCGAGATCACGGTCTGGTGCGGCAACGACTATCTGGGCATGGGTCAGCACCCCGAAGTGCTGGCGGCGATGCACGAGGCGCTGGAGGCGACGGGCGCGGGCTCGGGCGGGACGCGCAACATTTCCGGCACCACCGTCTATCACAAGCGGCTGGAGGCGGAACTGGCCGACCTGCACGGCAAGGATGCGGCGCTGGTGTTCTCGTCGGCCTATGTGGCCAATGACGCGACGCTTTCGACCCTGCCCAAGCTGTTTCCTGGGCTGATCATCTATTCCGATGCGCTGAACCATGCCTCGATGATCGAAGGCATCCGGCGCGGCGGCGCGCCCCGGCGCATCTTCCGCCACAACGATCTGGCCCATCTGCGCGAGCTGATGGCGGCCGACGATCCGGCGGCGCCCAAGCTGATCGCCTTTGAATCGATCTATTCGATGGACGGCGATGTGGGCCCGATCGCGGCGATCTGCGATCTGGCGCAAGAGTTCGGCGCCCTGACCTATCTGGACGAGGTTCATGCCGTCGGCATGTATGGCCCGCGCGGCGCGGGGATTGCCGAGCGTGATGGCCAGATGCACCGCATCGACATCATCAACGCCACGCTGGGCAAGGCCTTCGGCGTGTTCGGCGGCTATATTGCTGCATCTGCGAAGATGGTCGATGCGATCCGGTCCTATGCGCCGGGGTTCATCTTCACCACCTCGCTGCCGCCGGTGGTGGTGGCGGGGGCGGCGGCCTCGGTCCGGGTGCTGAAGACGGCGCAGCATCTGCGGGATGCCCAGCAGACCAATGCCCGCATCCTGAAGATGCGGCTGAAGGGGCTGGGCCTGCCGATCATCGACCATGGCACGCATATTGTGCCAGTGCATGTCGGCAACCCCATCCATTGCAAGATGCTGTCGGACATGCTGCTGGAAAGCTATGGCATCTATGTCCAGCCGATCAACTTCCCGACCGTGCCGCGCGGGACGGAACGGCTGCGCTTTACCCCGTCGCCGGTGCATGATGCACGTCAAATTGATTCGCTTGTGAAGGCGATGGATGCTTTGTGGAGGCATTGTGCGCTGAATCGCGCCGAAGCTTCCGCGTAAATCTCTTTCCGCGTGTGCAAAGGGCTTTGCCCTGTGTTAGCGTAGGTCTAATACGAAGAACATGAGTCGGGCGGGGACTTCCGACTCGTGTCGCAGGCGGGGCAGTGGCAATGGGGCAGTGCGCATGATCGGGCGAAGGGCAAAACCTTCGGAGCCTGAGGCCGAAAAACCCAAGGGATTCGACGATTACGATCTGCGCCTTGGCGATGTGATGCGCGGCGAGCGCGCGACGCTGGGCAAGTCGCTGCTGGATGTCCAGCGCGAGTTGAAGATCAAGGCGACCTATATTGCCGCGATCGAGAATGCGGATGTATCGGCGTTTGAATCGCAGGGCTTCGTTGCCGGCTATGTGCGGTCCTACGCGCGCTATCTGGGCATGGACCCCGACGAGGCTTTCGCCCGCTTTTGCCGCGAGGCGAATTTCGTCGTGGCCCATGGCATGTCGCCCGGCGCCTCGACCGCGACCATGACCGCCGCGCGCAGCCGCAAGGCCGAACCCCGTTCCGGCGACCCCTTGGGTGATCCGAACGCGCTGTTCGTGCCGCGGACCGAGAAATGGTTTACCCGGATCGAACCGGGCGCGGTCGGTTCGGTCGCGGTGCTGCTGGTGCTGATCGGGGCGCTGGCCTATGGCGGCTGGTCCGTCCTGCAAGAGGTGCAGCGGGTGCAGCTTGCCCCCGTCGACCAGGCCCCGGCCGTGGTGGCCGAGATCGACCCGCTGGGCAATGTCAGGGGCGATGCGCCGCTGGTGCGTTCCGCCCCCGCGGAAACCGATCTGGCCATGGCCGAGGCCGACAATTCCGCCCAGCCCGATGCCGCCGACCGGCTTTACCGTCCCGAGGCGCTGGATGTGCCGGTCCTGACCTCGCGCGATGGGCCGATCGCCGCGATCAATCCGCGTGCGGGGCAGGCCGCGGTGGCCGATGCGCAGACCGGCGCCGGGATGGAAGATGCCATCAACGCCGCCGTGGCCGAAGCCGCGGGAACCGAGGCCGATCCGCAGGTCGTCGCGGCCAATGCGCCGCCGGTGGAACTGCTGGCCGTGCGCCCGTCCTGGGTGCGGGTGTCGTCTGCCGATGGCACGGTGCTGTTTGAAAAGATCCTGGATGCGGGCGAACGCTATGTCGTCCCGCAGTTCGAGGAACCGGCCGTGCTGCGATCGGGCAATTCCGGCTCGGTCTATTTCGCGGTCAACGGCAAGACCTACGGGCCCGCCGCACCCGGTGCGCAGGTGATCAAGGGCGTGAAACTGTCGCCCCAGGCGCTGACCGGCAAATATGCCGAGGCGAACCTGTCGGGCGATGCCGACCTGGCGCGATTCGTGACCAAGGTGGCCGATGCCTCTGCCGAGGCCCCGGTTCAGGAGTGAGCTGATAACGCGACTGTCAGGGGCGCGGGGCGTTGCCTCGGCGCCCCCGCGCGCGTATCTATGGCCTACGCCCGCAAGGATACCCCCCATGAGCCTGAACCCCATTCGCCCCTGGCGCAACATCGACCGCCGCAAGTCACGGCAGATCCGGGTGGGCAAGGTTCTGGTCGGCGGCGACGCGCCGATTTCCGTCCAGACGATGACGAACACGCTGACCTCGGACGCCAAGGCGACCATCGAACAGATCCAGCGCGCCGCTGTGGCGGGGGCCGACATCGTGCGGGTTTCGACCCCGGATGTGGAATCGACCCGTGCCTTGCGCGAGATCGTGGCCGAAAGCCCGGTGCCGATCGTGGCCGACATCCATTTCCACTACAAACGCGCCATCGAGGCGGCCGAGGCGGGCGCCGCCTGTCTGCGCATCAACCCCGGCAACATCGGCGACGCCAAACGTGTGGCCGAGGTGGTGCGCGCCGCCCGGGACCACGGCTGTTCCATCCGCATCGGGGTGAATGCCGGCTCGCTGGAGCGCCATCTGCTGGAGAAATATGGCGAACCCTGCCCGGATGCGATGGTGGAATCCGGCCTTGACCACATCAAGCTGCTGCAGGACTCCGATTTCCACGAATACAAGATCAGCGTGAAGGCCTCGGACGTGTTCCTGGCCTCGGCCGCCTATCAGCAACTGGCCGAAGCGACGGATGCGCCGATCCACCTGGGCATCACCGAGGCGGGCGGGCTGATGTCCGGCACGGTGAAATCGGCCATCGGCCTGGGGCAGCTTTTGTGGTTCGGCATCGGCGATACGATCCGCGTCTCGCTGTCGGCTGACCCGGTGGAAGAGGTCAAGGTCGGGTATGAGATCCTGAAGTCGCTGGGCCTGCGGACGCGGGGGGTGCAGATCATTTCCTGCCCCAGCTGCGCGCGGCAGGGCTTCGACGTGATCAAGACCGTGGAAAAGCTGGAAAAGCGGCTGGAGCACATCAAGACCGCGATGAGCCTTTCGATCATCGGCTGTGTCGTGAACGGCCCGGGCGAGGCGCTGATGACCGACATCGGATTCACCGGCGGCGGCAATGGCAATGGCATGGTCTATATGGCCGGCAAGCAGAGCCACCGCATGTCGAACGACCAGATGATCGACCATATCGTCGAACTGGTCGAGGAAAAGGCCGCGAGGATCGAGGCCGAGGAGGCCGCGGCCGAAGCCGCCGCACAGGCTGCGGAATAGTCTTGAGCCGGTCGCGCGGGCGGAGAGCCGCGGGGGTTTTCCACCCCCGCGACCCCCGGAGGGTATTTAAGCCAAGATGAAGGAGCAGGCGCTTTTGGCGGCCGCTCTTGCCCGCCGCGCCTTGGGGCGTTATCACCCGGCCCTGACCCGAAAGCCCCGAGGAATTGCCCATGCGCGCCGAGACGCAAGCCCAAGTCGATGCGATCCAGAAGACGCTGACCTTGCTGGCGCAGCGCATGGATATGGAAACCGCGCCCCACCGGCTTGAGGAATTCGATGCGCTGATCGAGGCGCCCGACCTGTGGAACGACCCGGCCAAGGCGCAGAAGCTGATGAAGGAACGGCAGGGGCTTATGGATGCCATGTCGACCTATCGGCTGATCGACAGCGGACTGCGCGACAATGTCGAGCTGATCGAGATGGGCGAGGCCGAGGGCGACGTGGAAATCGTGACCGAGGCCGAAGGCGCGCTGGCGTCCCTGTCGGAACTGGCCGCGCAGAAGGAGCTTGAGGCGCTGCTGGACGGCGAGGCCGACGGCAACGATACCTTCCTTGAGATCAACGCCGGTGCGGGCGGCACCGAAAGCCAGGACTGGGCGGAAATGCTGGCGCGGATGTATACTCGCTGGGCCGAGCGCAAGGGCTATACGGTCGAGATGCTGTCCGAAACGCCGGGCGAAGAGGCGGGGATCAAGTCGGTCGCCTACAAGGTGACGGGCAAGAACGCCTATGGCTGGCTGAAATCGGAATCGGGCGTGCACCGGCTGGTGCGGATCAGCCCCTTCGGGTCGGGCGACAAGCGCCAGACCTCTTTCGCATCGGTCTGGGTTTACCCCGTGGTCGATGACAACATCGAGATCGAGGTTCTGGACAAGGACATCCGCATCGACACCTTCCGGTCGTCGGGCGCGGGCGGCCAGCACGTCAACAAAACCGATTCGGCGGTGCGGATCACCCACTTCCCCACCAATATCGTCGTGACCTCATCCCTGAAGTCGCAGCACCAGAACCGCGAGATCGCGATGAACGCGCTGAAGGCGCGGCTGTATCAGATGGAGCTGGACAAGCGCAACGCCGCGATCAACGACGCGCATGAGGCCAAGGGCGATGCGGGCTGGGGCAACCAGATCCGCAGCTATGTCCTGCAGCCCTATCAGATGGTCAAGGATCTGCGGACCAACCACGAGACCTCGGATACCCAGGGGGTGCTGGACGGCGATCTGGACGGGTTCATGGCCGCGACGCTGGCCATGGACGTTCACGGCAAGAGCCGGGCCGAAGCGCAGGGCGAGTGATCGCTAGGGAAAACGGCCTGGCCCCGGCCACACCCGCCGCGGACAAGACAACAGGCGCGGCGACAGGAGAAATCCTGTTCATGATAGGCTTGAAAGGGGCGCTACCCCCGCCTGCCCGGTGGAACCGCCTTGTGGCGTTCCGTGGAAACCGGCTTGACCGCCGCAGGGGCCGATCTGCGTCCGGCGGCAATGGCAATCCGCAGATACATCTTTTCGCGGGGCTTTGCCGCACCTAGTCTGGCCGCATCACGGGGGGAGGAGACCCATGACCGACCAGACAGCCGCCCCGCCCGCCGCGGTGCCCGAAGTCCTGCACCTGGATATGTCAGACCTGCGTTACGCGCTGAGCCACGGCTGGCGCGACTTTCTGGCGGCGCCGGCCTTTGGCCTGTTCTTTGCGTGTTTCTACGTCTGCGGCGGCTGGCTGATCGTCTTTGCGCTGTCGGTCAAGGGGCAGATCTGGTGGACGCTGCCCGCCGCCGCCGGCTTTCCCATCCTTGGCCCCTTCATCGCCTGCGGTTTCTACGAGGTCAGCCGGCGGCTGGAGACGGGCGAAAGGCTGATCCCGCGCGAGATCTTCGGGGTGATCTTTCGCCAGAAGGACCGGCAGATCCCGTCGATGGCGGCGGTGATCGTGGTGTTCTTCCTGTTCTGGAACTTTCTTGCGCATATGATCTTTGCGCTGTTCATGGGCAATGCCACGCTGACCAATGTGTCATCCTCGCTGGCCATATTCGCCACGGGGCAGGGGGTGGCCTTTCTGGCCTTCGGCACGCTGGCGGGGGCCTGTTTCGCCGGGCTTCTTTATGCCCTGACCGTGGTCAGCCTGCCGCTGCTTCTGGACCGGGAGGTCGATTACGTGACCGCGATGATCACCAGCTTCACCCTAGTTCGTGAAAATCCGGTGATCATGCCGGGCTGGGGGGCGTTCATCGCGGCGGCGCTGTTTGCGGGGATGGTGCCGGGGTTCCTGGGGCTTTTCGTCGTGCTGCCCGTGCTGGGACATGCCAGCTGGCACCTGTATCGTCGTGCGCTGGCGTGACCGAACCGGGTTGAAACCGCGCGGCTGCGGCCTTAGATTGCGCGCGCTATTTTCAACCACCGAAGGATGACTGCCATAGCCCGCAGACCCCACAACGCCCCGCCGCAACGCGAAACCGGCCCGCGCGTCAACGACCGCATTCGCGCGCCCGAGATTCGCCTGATCGGCGCCGATGGCGAAAACGTCGGCGTCGTGACGCCCGCCCGGGCGCTGGCGATGGCCGAAGAGGCGGGGCTGGACCTCGTGGAGATTTCTCCGAACGCCGAGCCGCCCGTCTGCAAGATCATGGACTTCGGCAAATACAAATACGAACAGCAAAAGCGCGAGGCCGAGGCGCGCAAGAACCAGAAGATCATCGAGATCAAGGAAATCAAGTTCCGCCCCGGCACCGACAAGCACGACTATGACGTCAAGATGCGCTCGGTGCTCAAGTTCCTGGGCGAAGGCGACAAGGTCAAGGTCACGCTGCGGTTCCGCGGGCGCGAGATGGCGCACCAGGAACTGGGGCTTGAACTACTGAACCGCGTGGCCGCCGATGTCAGCGACCAGGCCATCGGCAAGGTCGAGGCGATGCCCAAGCTGGAAGGTCGTCAGATGGTCATGATGATCGCGCCGAGATAATCGCGCCGTCTTGGTGAGAGGCGGGGCCGGTTTCCGGCCCCTTTTTCATACCCGCCGCAGCTGCGCCGTCATTTCGGCCAGGATCGAGACGGCGATTTCCGCAGGGGTCGCCGCCCCGATCCGCAGGCCCACCGGCCCGTGCAGTCGCGACAGGTCGCCCGCGCCGGCCAACCGCTCCAGACGGATGGCATGGCTGCGACTGGAGCCGAGGCAGCCGATGTAGAAGGCAGGCGTCTTTAGCGCGCGGCGCAGCGCCGGATCGTCGATCTTGGCGTCATGCGACAGGGTGACTACCGCGGTGCGCGCATCGGGGGCAAGGGCGCCGGTCAGCGCCAGGTCGGGAAACCCTTCGACGATCCGTTCGCCGGGAAAGCGCGCGGCGCTGGCAAAGGCACTGCGCGGATCGACCAGCGTGCAGTCATAGTCGCAGGCCCGCGCCATGGGCAGCAGCACCTGCGCGATCTGCACCGCGCCCACGACGATCAGCCGCAGCGGCGGGTTCAGGATGGCAAGGAACCGGCCGTCCGCCGCCACGCCGGACCGATCCGCCCGGAAACGGCTGTCCGATTCGTCATCCGCCTCCGGCTCGACCACTGAGAAATCGCCGTTCCAGACCAGCGCGACCGGGCTTCGCTCGTCGTGCGCACTGACGAGACGGGACAGAATCGCCGCCGGCAGCACGGGGCCGACCGGCGCGATCAGCAGCCGGATCGTGCCGCCGCAGGCGAGGCCCGCCGCCATGGCCCGGCCATCCTCGACCCCATAGGTGACGATGCGGGCCTGCCCGTCACGAAGTGCCGCCGCCGCCTCGGTTGCTGCCGCACCTTCGACGCAGCCGCCTGCGACCGAGCCTGCGATCGCTCCATCCGCCGCAACGGCCATCATGCTGCCCGCCCGCCTCGGGGCGGACCCCCAAGTGTCCATGACGATGACCAGTGCAACCGCACGCCCCGCGCGATACCAGTCCAGCGCGGTCTTCGGGATGCGGTCGGTGTCTTGCAGGGCCATGCGCGGCAGACTGCCCGCCGCAGGGCAAGGGCGCAAGCCTCAGATAAGGTCGACCAGCCGCGCCGCCTCGACCCGCGGGTCGGTCAGGGTGGACCGATCCTCGCCGGGGAAGAACCGGGCGCGGGTGGCGGTCGGCATCGGGGCGGGGATCTCGATCAGGATGCGAGGGCCGATACGCTCGCCCTCGGCCTGCCAGGACCGGGCCAGCGCGATCTGCGCGGCCTTGGTGGCGCCATAGAGGCCAAAGAACCTTTTGCCCGAGCGGTCGTCGTTCAGGAACAGCGCCGTTCCGCGCGGCGCGGCCAGCAGCAGCGGCTCGACCATCGGAATCAGGCTGGTGGTGGCGGCGACATTGGTGGCGATCGTCTTGGCGGCATCCTTGGCGTCGATCGACCCGGCCGGGGCCATCGGCGGCACATGGATCGCGGTATGGACCCACAGGTCCGCCCGGCCCCAGCGATCGTAAACCGACCGGCAGAGGTGGCGCATCGCATCCTCGTTCGTCACATCCATCGGCGCCAGGGTGACGCTGCCTGCGCCCGGCAGGCCAAGCGCCTTTACCCGGTCATCCAGTTCTTCCAGCGCGCCGACGGTGCGGGCGACGGCCACCACATGCCAGCCGCGTGCCGCCAGTTGTTCGGCCATCGCGGCCCCCAGCCCGCGCGAGGCGCCGGTGATCAGGGCAATACGTTCGGTCATGGGCTGGGGCCTTTCGGGCTGGCTTTCGCCGGCGGGGATAGAATAGCGCGCGGAAAAGGGCAACCGGACAGGTTGGCGCGGGGCATGTCGGCCTGTCAGGGGGAACCGTCATTGCGCCATGGGCGTTCCATCGGTTCGGTCGTATGATGCGATCCGAAAACGGGGGGGGCGCCATGACCATCGCCAAGAACACGATCTGCATCTGGTATGAGACCGGGGCCGAGGCTGCGGCAGGGTTCTACGCCGGGGTTTTTCCCGACAGCGCGGTCCGCGCGATCCACCGGGCCCCGGCCGACTACCCCTCGGGCAAGGCGGGCGATGTGCTGACGGTGGATTTCACCGTCTGCGGCATTCCCTGCATCGGGCTGAACGGCGGCGCGGCATTTCCGCAGAGCGAGGCATTCTCCTTCCAGATCGCCACCGAGGATCAGGAGGAAACCGACCGCTACTGGAATGCCATCGTCGGCAACGGCGGACAGGAAAGCGCCTGCGGCTGGTGCAAGGATCGTTGGGGCGTATCCTGGCAGATCACCCCCCGTGTGCTGACCGAAGCCATGGCCGCGGGCGGGGACGAGGCGCGGCGCGCCTTCACCGCGATGATGGAGATGCGCAAGATCGACGTCGCCGCCATCGAGGCGGCGCGCAGGGGATAGCGTCTCGGGGGGGCAAGGGTCCGAACGCATTGACCGGAGGCGACGGCCGCAAGGCGATCAGTGGTGCCTGTATCGACCTGCGCAGGGGGGCCGATCCTGCATCGCAGGTCCGGGCGCGCTGGCGGCGAAAGTCCGGCAGGCAGCCCCTTCCGCGGCTTTCGCCGCAAGCTTTCGCTTCGGACGCAGCGATAGCGGCAGTCTCCCCGTGCCTGACCGCGGGTCGCCAAATGAAAAGGGCGCCCGAAGGCGCCCGTTCCCCTGCTGGTCCCGACCGTGATTACAGCCCGTCGCCCGGCTTCATCACCGGCGGCGCCGAAGGGGCGGGCGGGGCGATCTGGGCGGGGGCCTGCGGGCGGCCGTTGTTCAGCGGATCGTCCTGACGCTGGACCGAACCCTCGAAATGCGCGCCCGATTCGATGGCGATGGTCTTGTGGATGATGTCGCCCTCGACCCGCGCGGTCGAGGTGAGGCGAACCTTCAGCCCGCGCACCTTGCCGATCACTCGGCCGTTGACCACAATGTCATCCGCCACGATCTCGCCCCGGATCGTCGCGCTTTCGCCGACGGTCAGCAGATGGGCGCGGATGTCGCCTTCGACGGTGCCTTCGACCTGAATGTCGCCGGTGGTGCGCAGGTTGCCCACGACCGTCAGGTCCGAAGACAGGATCGAGGCCGCAGCCTTGCCCTTGGGCGCAGGGGCGCCGAAATCGGTCGAGGGTTTGTTCATGCCTGCCTCCGGCGCTTTCGGCTTGTCGGTTTCGCCCGTCTTGGCCGGACCCGGCTCGTTGATGCGGCTTTTAGAAAACATGGTTGCCAGCCTTTATGAAGGTCATCGGGTTCACAGGTTTGCCCCCGATGATAACCTCGTAGTGAAGATGAGTGCCGGTGGACCGGCCCGAGTTGCCCATATCACCGATCCTGTCCCCGCGCGACACCTTTTGTCCTTCGGAAACGCGGATCTGGGACATGTGCCCGTAACGGGTCTTGATGCCGAAATCGTGCTGGACCACCACGGACCGACCATAGCCGTTCTCCCATCCCGCGTGGATCACAACCCCGTCACCCGTGGCATAGATCGGTGTGCCATAGCTTCCGGCAAGGTCGGTGCCGGTGTGCATCCGGGTTCCCTTGCCCAGCGGATCGCTGCGATAGCCGAAACCGCTGGTCCAGCGGAAGCTGTCCTTGACCGGCATCGCGAAGGGCAGCTTGAAGGCCGCGATGCGATACATGTTCATCTCGTCCAGCTTTTCCAGAATCGCCCCGGCGCGGCGGTCGTCCGGCGTGACCATCGCGCCGCTGCTGGACAGCGACAGCGCCGTCAGCGGCCCGCCCTGCCCGGAATAGCCGCGGCGGATGGTCTTGAGAATGTCGTTCGAGGACAGGCCCGCCTCGCGGAAGATCTTGTCCATCGGCTCCATCGAGACGGTGACCGCCTCTTCCAGCTTCGAGAAGATCTCGTCGTTGCGGGTTTCGAGGATGCGTTTTTCCTGTGCGATCTGGTCGGCGGCCTCGGCGGCGCGGTCGGCGGCCTTGACGGCCTGATCGCGTTCGGTCGCGGTGGCGCCCAGTGTGTCGGACATGATCGCCAGAGTCGCGCTGACATCGCGGGCGCGGTCGTCGCCGGTGCGGGTCGTGCCGGTTTCCTTGGCAAGGGCCAGCTTGACGGTCTGCGCCTCGTCCCGCGCGTCGTCGCGTTCCTGGATGGTGCGGCGCAGCGTGTTCTGGATCACGTCGATGCCGGTTTCCAGTTCCCGCCGCCGGTCTTCCGAGGCCAGAAGGCGGCCCTGCATCTCGGCCACCTGGGCCAGGGCCAGGTTGAAACGGTCCTGAGCGCGCACGGCTTCTTCCGCGCGGGTGTCGCGGTCGAGCGACAGGGTGTTCAGCCGGCTTTCAAAGGTGGCCTGCTGGCGCTGGACCTGTTCAAAGGAAGAACCGGCCGAAATCGAATCCATCAGGATGATCGCCGTCGCCACCACCGTCCACGTCAGCCCCACGCCCCCGCAGACCACGGCGATGGCCTGTGTGGCGGGCCGCAGACGGATGAAGCGGGTTTCCTTGTCGGATTTCAGGAACAGCCTCTGCTCGGGCAGCCAGCGTTCCAGGGTGGAGTTGATCCGATAGGCAAGGCGCGTCAGCACGTGGTGGGGTCCGTTCGTTGCTGAAAGGGATACAGGCGAAAGGCACTCGCGGCGGAGGCAGGTCTGATTAAGCCCACGCATTGCACGTCTGCAACAAATTTGACCCAAGGGTTCCATCCGACGGGCAGATTCCCGCGAGTCTCGGCAGATTCCCGCCGATTTCCGAATCCTTTCCGGGGATTGTGCGATGGACGGGTCTTGCGCGCGGTCAGATCTCGCCCCGCGCCAACGCCAGGCGAACCTGATCGATTCCCTGCGCGATGTCGCGTTCCAGCGCGGCGATCAGGCCGGCGGTATCGCCCGCGCGCATCGCGGCCAGCGCCTCTTCATGCCGGTCGGGCAGTTCGGCCGCGCCGAAACGCGCGCAGACCACCCGCAGCGAAGGCCCGAACCGCAGCCAGAGCGAGCGCGCCATATCCACCAGCACCGGCGCGCCGGACGCTTCGTAAAGCGTGAAGTGAAAGGCGTGGTTGCTTTCCAGATATGCCGGAATGTCGCCCTGGGCGATGGCCGCGGACACCATCCTGTCCAGCAGCGTCAGCCGGTCGATCATCGCCGGGCCCAGATGACGGGCGGCAAGGCGGACCAGTTCCGGCTCGATCGTCTGGCGGGCAAAGGCGATCTGGTCGACCGTCGCGGGCGTCAGATGCGGGACGGACACGCGCCGGTTGCCCTGCGGCAGCAGCGCGCCTTCGGCCGTCAGGCGGCGGATCGCCTCGCGCACCGGCGTCATGCCTGCACCCAGTTCGGCGATCAGCCCCTGGATCGTGACCGGTTGGCCCGGTTCCAGCCGCCCGAACAGGATCATGTCGCGCAGCTGCGCATAGGTCGTCTCGTGCGTCGGGATCTTGCGTGCCCGCCCGCCCGTCTCGCCATCCGTGCCGCCGTCCATTCCTTTGCCTTTCCGGGATTTGCGGCCCCTGTTATCCGCCCCGTCCATGCCGGGGGTCAAGCGCGTTGCCTCATCCCGCCGCAGCCCGCAGCCGCGGGCGTTCCCGTTGCAGCCACAGCGCCGTCAGGATCAGCGGCGCATTCGCGATCTCGCCGCTGGCGATCAGATCCATCATCCGGGCAAAGGGGACCAGATGGCCGCGGATATCCTCGGCCTCGTCCGCGACGCCGAAGACCCCCGCCACCCCGTCCGGCAGATCGGTCAGCGCGACATAGGAATAAAGGAACTCCGTCACCGCGCCCGGCGACGGATAGTAGTTCCTCACATGCAAAAGCGCGCCCAGTTGCAGCCCCGCCTCCTCCGCCGCCTCGCGCCGGGCGGCGGCCTCGGGCGTCTCGCCCGCGTCGATGCGGCCCGCGACAGCCTCGATCTGCCAGGGGTTGCGGTCGCCGCGCGCCAGGGGGCCGGCGCGGAACTGTTCGATCAGCAGCACGCGGTCGCGCACCGGATCATAGGGCAGCACCGTCACCGCATCGGCCATGACAAAGGCCGCGCGGTTGATCACCCGCGACATCGTGCCGTCGAAACGGCGGTGGCTGAGGTCATATTCCTCGGCCGCAAAGAAATGGGCATAGGGCTGATGCAGCGCCACGCGGCGAACATCGTCCGGCCCGGCATCGCGGCGCAGTGTGGCGGGCGCGGTCTCGGACATGGCGCGGACCCGGCTTGCCCCGCGCACCAGCATCTGCGGATAGCGGCGCAGCACCTCGGCCGCGGGACGCGTGCCCTGCGCCGCCACCACATCGGCCAGTGTCGCATTGGCGATGGCGAACCAGTCGCGCACCCAGTCCGCAAGGTTCCATTCCGGGCCCTGCGCCCAGACATCCGGCGGCGGCAACCAGACCTTTGCCGGAACCGGGCCGGTCGGCCCTTGCACCGTCAGCGTTTCCAGCCGATAGCCCAGACCGCCTTCATAGAAATCCAGCCGTGCGGCGTCCGCCTCGCTCAGCCCCCGTGCCAGATGGCCCTCGGCGCGGCCGCCCGCATCGGGGCGGATGAAGGGAAAGGGCTGCCCTTCGGCCCACCAGACCGAATGGCCGGGCAGGCTGGCAGGTTCTACCGCCGCCGGATGGCCCAGAAGCGTGGTCAGCTGCGGCGGATGGCACAAGGTGCCGTAAAAGAAATAGTCTGCCATTGCGCCTTTCCGAAGCTGCGGCGGATCAGGTCCACCGCCGCGATGCCCATTCGGTGATGATGCCGCCGATCATCCCGCCGATCAGCCCGCCCGCGATCACCGGCACCGTGGCAAGGTATCTGGCATAGTCCAGCATGATCGCAAAGACGCCAAGCAGCGCATCCATCGGGCCGTGATAGCGCATCTTCATCGACAAGAGCACCATGTCATGGATCGAAAACACCAGCAGCACCCAGAAGGCGATCGTCACCGCCGTGCGCAACCCGTTTGCGGCCCCTTCGGCATAACCGCGTCCGGCCAGCCGTCCGGCCACGCGCCACCCCCAGATCACTCCCATCCCCGCCGCCACCGGGCGCAAGAGGCCGGTCAGCGTGCCTTCGGGCAGGCCGGGAATGTAAAGACCGGCGACGACCCAGGACAGGGCCGCAAAGACGGCGGCGGCGACGAGTTTTGCGGCGGTGGGCATCTGGGTCGGCCTGTCTTTGACGCGGATCGGCAAAGTCTTTCCGCGTGTCCGCGCCGGGCGCAAGGGGGCGGAGCGGTTGCGGCCCTCGGCACCGGGAATGTGTTGCATCCAGTCGTCAGCCCGCCTGCTGATACGCCGCCAGCGCCCGCGCGCGCCCTGCGGCCAGCGGGATCAGCGGGGCAGGCCGCGGCGCATCGGGCGAAAGCCGCCACCGGCGCGGCACCGCATCGAACCAGTCCCGCGCGCCTTGGCCCGAAGGGTCCAGCCAGTATCGGCGATACAGCCCCCCGGCGTCGAATTTCGCCGCCTGCGTCTCGGGGTTGAAGATGCGGAAGAACGGCGCGGAATCCGGGCCGCAGCCGGCGACCCACTGCCATCCCATCGCATTCGAGGCCGGATCCCAGTCGGTCAGGCAGTCCGAGAACCAGGCCGCCCCTACGCGCCAGTCGGTCAGCAGATGCTTGGTCAGATAGCTGGCCACCACCATGCGCGCGCGGTTGTGCATCCGCCCGGTGACGAACATCTGCCGCATCGCCGCATCCACCAGCGGTTCGCCCGTCTGGCCGCGCCGCCAGCTTTCGGCATCGGCATTGTCGGGGCGCCAGGGAAAGTCCTGCCAGGTCTCCCGCCAGTTCCGGCGGGCCAGATCGGGAAAGTGGTAAAGCAGATGCCAGGCGAATTCGCGCCAGACCAGTTCGCGCAGAAAGGCCTCGGCCCCGCGCGCGCCCGCCTCCATCGCCGCCCGGCCGGCGTGCCAGATCCGGCGGGGGCCGATCTCGCCCCAGGTCAGAGGTTCGGACAGGCCCGACGTGGCTTCCTCGGCCAGAAGGTCGCGCCTGTCGGCATAGTCCTGAACCGGCCCGGCCAGGAAATCGGCCAGCCTGTCCAGCGCCGCCGGCTCACCCGGGGATTGCCAGCGGCCGACGATTCCCGCGCCGCGATCCATCGCCGCGGCCAGATGCCAGTCCGCCAGCCGGTCCGATGCGGGCCAATGCGCCGGTGCAGGCAAGGGCGGCGCGGTGCGGGGCGGCGGAACCGGCAGGGCGCGCACGGCCTTCCAGAAGGGGGTGAAGACGCGATAGGGGCCGCCGCTGCCGGTGGTCACTGTCCAGGGTTCGTGCAGCAGATGGCCGGGATGGCTTTCCGCCAGCAGCCCCGCCGCCCGCAGCGACGCCTTTACCCCCGTGTCGCGCGCCCGCGATACGGGATCGTAAAGGCGCGTCCATCTTGCCCCCCGCGCGCCGGTTTCCCTGGCCAGGTCGCGCAGCACCTGTTCCGCGTGGCCACGGCGCAGGATCAGGCGGCTGCCCGCGGCCTCCAGCCGCGCGGCAAAGGCGGCCAGCGCCAGATCCAGCCGGAATTTCGGCGCCGCACCAAGCACCTCGGCTTCCGGGTCCAGCACGAAAACCGGGATCGCGGGGCCATCGACCGCCGCCAGCATCGGCAGGTCGTCCAGCCGCAGGTCGCGGCGGAACCACAGGATCACGGGGGCCTCAGGCATCTGGCTCTCTTTTGCCATGGATAGCTAGGACAGTCTGCCCGCGACGGAAAGAGGCGCAATCCTGCTTGCCGTGGGGGCGCCCCGCGCCCATCCTTCCATCGATTCCGAAAGCGGAGACGGACGATGACCCAAGCTTTCCTGACCCACCTGCGGCGCGAGCTGGACGGGCTGCACGACGCGGGGCTTTACAAGGCCGAACGGGTGATCACCTCGAAACAGGCGGGGGCGATCACCGTCGCCTCGGGGCAGCGGGTGCTGAACTTCTGCGCCAACAACTATCTGGGACTGGCGGACAGCGAGGATCTGGCGCAGGCCGCCAAGGCCGCGCTGGACCGTTACGGCTATGGCATGGCATCCGTCCGGTTCATCTGCGGCACGCAAGAGGAACACAAGGCGCTGGAGGCGCGGATTTCCGGTTTTCTGGGGATGGAGGATACGATCCTTTATTCCTCGTGCTTCGACGCCAACGGCGGGCTGTTCGAGACCCTGCTGGGCGAAGAGGATGCGATCATCTCGGACGCGCTGAACCATGCGTCGATCATCGACGGCGTGCGGTTGTCCAGGGCGCAGCGGTTCCGTTACGCGAACAACGACATGCAGGCCCTTGAAGAAGAACTGAAAAAGGCCGACGGCGCGCGGTTCAAGCTGATCGCCACGGACGGCGTGTTTTCCATGGACGGGATCATCGCCAATCTGGGCGGCGTCTGCGATCTGGCCGAGAAATACGGCGCGATGGTCATGGTGGATGACAGCCACGCGGTCGGTTTTATCGGCCAGCATGGCCGCGGATCGGCCGAGCATTGCGGGGTCGAGGGACGGGTGGACATCATCACCGGCACGCTGGGTAAGGCGCTTGGCGGGGCGTCCGGCGGCTATACCTCGGGGCGCAGTGAAGTGGTGGACTGGCTGCGCCAATGCTCGCGGCCCTATCTGTTCTCCAACACGCTGGCCCCGGTGATCGCGGCGGCCAGCCTGCGGGTGTTTGACCTTATCGAACAAGGCGATGCCTTGCGGGCGCGGCTTTCGGCCAATGCCTTGCTGTTTCGCGATGAAATGACCAGGGCGGGGTTTACGCTGGCGGGACAGGGGCATCCGATCATCCCGGTGATGCTGGGCGAGGCGGCCTTGGCGCAGGAGATGGCGGCGCGGATGCTGGAACGCGGGGTCTATGTCATCGGCTTTTCCTTCCCGGTGGTGCCGAAAGGTCAGGCGCGCATCCGCACCCAGATGTCGGCGGCGCATAGTCAGGCCGACGTACGCCGCGCGGTCGAGGTCTTTGTAGAAACCGGGCGCGAGCTGGGCGTGATCTGAAAGGGGCGGGATATGTCGAACATGATGCGCGCGCTGGTCAAGGCCAAGGCGGAACCCGGCCTGTGGATGGAGCGCGTGCCAGTGCCCGAGCCGGGGCCGAACGACGTGCTGATCCGGGTGCGCAAATCGGCGATCTGCGGCACGGATGTGCATATCTGGAACTGGGACCAGTGGGCGCAGAAAACCATCCCCGTGCCGATGGTCGTGGGGCATGAGTTCATGGGGGAAATCGCGGCGCTCGGCTCCGCCGTGACCGGGCATAGCTTGGGCGAAAGGGTCTCGGGCGAGGGGCATATCGTCTGCGGCAAGTGCCGCAACTGCCGCGCGGGCCGGGGGCATCTGTGCCGCAACACGCTGGGGGTCGGGGTGAACCGGCCCGGCAGCTTTGCCGAATATGTCTGCATCCCGGCGGCCAATGTCATCACCCTGCCCGATGCCGTGCCGGATGAGATCGCCGCGATCTTCGATCCGTTCGGCAATGCCGTCCACACCGCCCTGAGCTTTGATCTGGTGGGCGAGGATGTGCTGGTCACGGGCGCAGGCCCCATCGGCATCATGGGCGCGCTGGTCGCGCAAAAGGCCGGCGCGCGAAAGGTGGTGATCACCGACATCAACCCCGTGCGGCTGGATCTGGCGCGCAAGGTCGGCATCGCGCATGTCGTCGATGCCGCCAGTCAGGATCTGCGGCAGGTGATGGCCGACATCGGCATGACCGAAGGGTTCGACGTGGGGCTGGAAATGTCGGGCGCGCCCCCGGCGTTCCGGTCGATGATCGAGACGATGAACAACGGCGGCAAGATCGCCATCCTCGGCATCGCGCCCGAGGGGTTCGGCATCGACTGGAACAAGGTGATCTTCAAGATGCTGACCCTGAAAGGCATCTACGGACGCGAGATGTTCGAGACCTGGTACAAGATGATCGCCTTTGTCGAAGGGGGGCTGGACCTTGCGCCGGTCATCACCCACCGCATCGGCATCGCCGATTTCGCCGAAGGGTTCGCCGCCATGCGGTCGGGCAATTCCGGCAAGGTGGTGATGGACTGGTAGGGATATGATGGCGTCGAAGGAGCTGATCATCGAGCACCTGTTTAAGGCGCTGTCCACAACATTCGACCGAGTGACAGCAGATTTTCGGCATGGGACTGTCAGTGATCTGACAGGTGCATGGGTCGATCAATTGGTCGGATCGACCAATGGGTTGCGGCTCAGCGCCTTGCCTCGCATCGCCCCCCTTCAACCTGTTTTTCCGTTCGTGGAGGTGCACCGGATCACGGCGGAAAGCTATTATGTTGCGCGGGGCGGCATGATGGGCGGACCGTGTATCGACGTGCTGATCCAGATATGGCTCGACACAGAAGAGGTTGTCAGCGCCTACGGGGTGCCTCTGGTGATGCATGCCGTCGATCCCGAACGCCCCTTGCCGGACCTGTCATGGCATGACCTCACCCGTACCGCGTCCGAGATTTCTGCCCTGACATTTGCGGGACGGATGGTTTTTGTTGCCCGAAGTGGCGGTTTTCCGACGCGGCGCAGCCGGACCTATGCCGATCCGCCTCTGGTGATTTTGGGCGTCGACGTGAACAGCTTTTCCGGGCAAACGCGGCCGATGGTCTTGCGGGCAGGTCGCAGCATGGAGGAGCTGTCGCAGGATATCGCCTCTGGATGGATCGGCGATCCGGCATTGGGGGGAAAGGTGCCATCGCCGCTATTGGATGCGTTGCTGATGAAATTCGACGTGCGCCACATATTGCGTCTCAAGATCGGGCGCGAAAACGGTTCCGAAATCTTCAGTCCCCAGCCTCTACCGTTCTGAGGACTAACGTTGCCCTGTCAGCGCAGTGCGGATCCATTTAGGGTGCCGCCGTTGACAGGCCCGTGCCCCGCGGCCAAGGCTCGGCGCCATGCTGGACCTGCGCCCGGTGGCATATGTGATCGGCCTGCTTGTCGCCGCCCTGGGGGTGGCGATGCTGTTGCCCATGGCGATGGACTGGTGGGTCGGCAACGGCCACTGGCGCGTCTATCTGCAATGCGGTCTGCTTCTGGTGATCGGCGGGGGGCTGACGGCGCTGGCCTGCGCCTCGGGCACGGGCAGGGGGCTGAACCTGCAACAGATCTTCGTGCTGACCACCGGAGTCTGGGTCGTGCTGCCGCTGGTCGGAGCGCTGCCCCTGATGGCGGGAGAGCCGTATCTGGGCTTTACCGACGCCTATTTCGAGGCGATGTCGGGCATGACCACCACCGGCACCACCGTCATCACCGGGATCGAGAACCTGCCGCCAGGCGTGAACCTGTGGCGCTGTATCCTGCAATGGGTGGGGGGGCTTGGCATCGTCATCGTCGCCATGCTGTTTCTGCCGGTGATGAAGGTCGGCGGGATGCAGTTCTTCCGATCGGAAGGGTTCGACACATTGGGCAAGGTGCTGCCGCGTGCCATGGATATCTCTGCCGCGCTGGTGCAGATCTATATCGTGCTGACGCTCGCCTGCACCGTGACCTTCCTCGCCCTCGGCATGACCGGGTTCGAGGCGGTGTCGACCGCGATGTCGGCGATCTCGACCGGGGGCTATGCGGTATCGGATGCGTCCTTTGCCAATTATGGCGCGGGGGCGCAATATTCCGCCGCGGTGTTCATGATCCTGGGCAGTCTGCCCTTCGTGCGGTTCATCCAGGCCATGCAGGGCGACCTGAAGCCCCTTTGGCGCGACCCGCAGGTGCGCGCCTATCTGCGCTGGATCGCCTATGCCGTCGGCGCCGTCACCCTCTATGAAGTCCTGGCCCGCGGGCGCGAGCCGATCGGCATGTTGCAGGAGGCGACGTTCAACATCGTCTCGGTCTTCTCGGGCACCGGGTTCACCTCGGCCGATCTGACGCAATGGGGGACGTTTCCCTTCGTCATCCTGATCATCACCGGGCTGATCGGGGGGTGCACCTCCTCCACCGGCTGTTCGGTCAAGGTGTTCCGCTATCTGATCCTGTTCGAGGCGATCCGCGTGCAGATCCGCCGGTTGCAGAACCCCTCGTCGGTCGTCATCCCGCGGTATCAGGGGCGGACGGTGGATGATGACGTGCTGAATTCGGTCATCGTGTTCTTCACTATGTTCATCCTGACGCTGGGGGTGCTGACGGTGGGGCTGTCGATGACTGGGCTGTCGACCAAATCGGCGATCACCGCGGCCTGGACGGCGATTGCCAATGTGGGCGTGGTCTTCGGGCCCGAGGTCGGCTCCAGCGGCGCGGTCCATGCCTTTCCGGCCTCGGCCAAATGGCTGATGATCGCGGGGATGCTGGTCGGGCGGCTGGAGCTGCTGTCGGTCTATGTGCTGCTGATGCCGCGGTTCTGGCGGGGCTAGGGGCAGGGGCAGACGCGCCCCCAATCCCTTCGGATCATTCCCAGCAGGAGACCAGAACCGTCATCGCCGCCGCCTCTTGCGCCAGCCGGTCGGGGCTGGCAGGCGTGTCGCGCAGCGCGCTGGCCGGGGCGATGCCCGCCTTGCCCAGAACCGCCGTGACCGCGGGCGCGGTGGCGGCAAAGGAC
>JASGFG010000018.1:0-52371 GCA_047605605.1 Paracoccaceae bacterium
CCTCGGCCTCGACCGTCTTGCCGTCGGGCGTCATCAGCACCGAGGTCATCAGGCCCAGCGAACCGAAGCCCTGCGCCACGGTGTCGGACTGCACGTCGCCATCATAGTTCTTGCAGGCCCAGACATAGCCGCCCGACCATTTCAGCGCACTTGCCACCATGTCGTCGATCAGCCGGTGTTCATAGGTGATGCCAGCCTTCTTGAAGGCATCGGCGAATTCTTCCTCGAACACCTGCTGGAACAGATCCTTGAACCGGCCGTCATAGGCCTTCAGGATGGTGTTCTTGGTCGACAGATAGACCGGCCAGCCCTTGACCAGACCATAGTTCAGCGAGGCGCGGGCAAAGTCGATGATCGACTGGTCAAGGTTGTACATGCCCATGACCACGCCCGATCCGGGGGCGCTGAACACCTTCTTCTCGATCACCTGGCCGTCTTCGCCGACGAATTTCAGCGTCAGGTCGCCCTTGCCGGGGAAACGGAAATCGGTGGCGCGATACTGGTCGCCAAAGGCATGGCGGCCGACGACGATCGGCTTGGTCCAGCCGGGCACCAGACGCGGCACGTTCTTGCAGATGATCGGCTCGCGGAAGATCACGCCGCCCAGGATGTTGCGGATGGTGCCGTTCGGCGATTTCCACATTTCCTTCAGGCCGAATTCCTCGACCCGGGCCTCGTCGGGGGTGATGGTCGCGCATTTCACCGCGACGCCGACCTCTTTGGTCTTGTTGGCGGCGTCGATGGTGATCTGGTCGTTGGTGCGGTCACGCTCCTCGATCCCCAGATCGTAGTAGAGCAGGTCGATGTCGAGATAGGGAAGTATCAGTTTCTTCTTGATGAAATCCCAGATGATCCGGGTCATCTCGTCGCCGTCCATTTCGACGACGGGGTTGGCTACCTTGATCTTCGTCACGGGTCTGCCCTTTCGGTTTGGGGATTCGCTGAACGCTGCATAGCGGAAACACGGCGACCGGGAAAGATGGTATGCAAAGGTATACTGAATCCCTCGTCACAGGCAGCCGGTCCATCCTGCCCCGCGGTGATCGGTGTCGCCTGCCGGAAGGGGCGGGCCGCGGCGATCGGGCGCAGTCCGCGCCCGCGCCCGATTGCGGCCCGCAATCTAGCCGAAATAGGCGCGGGACCGTTCCCTGACCCAGTCCCACAGCCGCGGCGCACCGCGCGCGATCCTTGCGCCGACCCTGGATTCCAGCTGGTCGAAAGTCACGTTGTATTCCGTCCATGTGCCGCCGCCCGAGGCGATGTTCTGCATCACCGGCTGAGCCCGGTCCAGCGATTTGGCAAAGACGGCGTCGGGGGTCTGGGCCGCCTCGAATTCCTCCCACAGGGCGCGGAACTCGGCACCTTGCGCGCCGGGCAGAAGGCCGAAGATCCGCTCGGCCGCGCGGGTTTCGGCGGCCATGGTTTCGGCACTGCCATGGGCCTGGCCATTGGCCGAATGGATCGGCACGTCGCCGGTGTCGATCTCGACCAGATCGTGCAGGATCAACATGCGGATCACCCGGTCGATGTTGACGCCCTGCCCGGCCTGACCGGCCAGCACCATCGCGTAAAGCGCCAGATGCCAGCTGTGTTCGCCCGAGTTCTCGCGCCGCGACCCGTCGCACAGGGTCGAGGCGCGCAGCACGGATTTCAGCCGGTCCGCCTCGACCAGAAAGGCGAATTGCGCCGAAAGATCGTCTTCGGCTGCGGTCAATGCCCGCCGTCCGACCCGAGGGGGGCCTTTGGCATCTCGCCCCCCGTGCGCTTTGCTTTCAGCGCGCGCTCCAGAAAGGCCCGGCCGCGCTTTTCCGCCAGCCGCACCCGCACGGCCGTCATGAAGGCGTCCTGCATGGTGGGCGAGGCGTCGGCCAGAACCTTGGCGACCTTGTCGTAAAACCGGTCGTCGCCCAGTTCGTCCAGCGCGGCCAGCACGTCGCGGGCCAGACCATCGCCCAGATCGTCGACCACGCCCATCAGCGCGTGCCTTCGGTCAGGCGGCGCTTCACATATTCCGTCACATTGTCCATCAGCGGCTTCATATGCGCCTCCTCGTCCTTGAAGAAGTGGTCCGCGCCGTCGATCTGCCGGTGGGTGATGGTGATGCCCTTCTGCTCGTGCAGCTTTTTCACCAGCAGGTCGGTGTCCTTTGGCGGCGCCACCTTGTCGGCGGTGCCGTTGATGATCAGACCCGAGGAGGGGCAGGGCGCAAGGAACGAAAAGTCGTAAAGGTTCGCCGGCGGCGCGACCGAGACGAAGCCGGTGATTTCCGGCCGGCGCATCAGAAGCTGCATCCCGATCCAGGCGCCGAAGCTGAACCCCGCGACCCAGCAATGCTTGGCATTCTGGTTCATGGATTGCAGATAATCCAGCGCCGAGGCCGCATCCGACAACTCGCCGATGCCCTGGTCGTATTCGCCCTGGCTGCGCCCCACGCCGCGGAAATTGAACCGCAGCACCGTGAAGCCGAGGTTGTAGAAGGCATAGTGCAGGTTATAAGTAACCTTGTTGTTCATCGTTCCGCCATAGGCGGGATGCGGGTGCAGGACGATGGCGATCGGGGCGTCGCGGTCCTTTTGCGGGTGGTAACGGCCTTCGAGACGCCCCTCGGGGCCAGCAAAGATCACTTCGGGCATGGAGTCAGCTGCCTGCTTTCCTTGGAGCGAGATTGTTGACAGTTTCGCTCTGATAACTTAGAAACATTCTAAAGGGCGGTGCCGCCCTGTCCGGGCCTGAGTTAAGGGGCGATGCCCGGCACGTCAATGGATTTGGACATTTTGCGAAGGTAGGGGCGCATGAAACTGTCGACCAAAGGGCGTTACGCGATGGTGGCGCTGGCCGATCTGGCACTGGTCCGGGCGGACGAGATGGTGTCGCTGGCCGAGATCGCCAAGCGGCAGGACATCTCGCTGCCCTATCTGGAGCAGCTGTTCGTCAAGCTGCGCCGGGCGGGGCTGGTCGAGGCGGTGCGCGGCCCCGGCGGGGGCTATCGTCTGGCACGCAGCCCCGATGCGATCCGCATCTCCGAGGTGATGGAGGCGGTGGAGGAAACGGTGGACGCCATGCACACCGGGGCAGGCGCCTCGGGCGGGGTGTCGGGCAGCCGCGCGCAGTCGCTGACCAACCGGCTGTGGGAAGGGTTGTCGGCGCATGTCTATGTGTTCCTGCACCAGACGCGGCTTTCGGATGTGATCAGGAACGAGATGCGGCCCTGTCCGGCGGTGCCCGCCCTGTTCCGGGTGGTGGACGAGGTATGACCGGCCTGCGCCTATCGGATCGGGCGCAGGGGGGCTGTCTGCCCCCCTCTTGGCCTGGCGGCCAATTCATCCCCCGAGGATATTTTCATCCAGAAAGAGGGGGCAGAAGGTGAAGCGCCTTTACCTCGACTGGAACGCGACGACGCCGCTGCGGGCAGAGGCGCGGGCGGCGATGGTTGCGGCCATGGATGTGGCCGGTAATCCCTCGTCGGTCCATGCCGAGGGGCGCGCGGCCAAGGGGCTGGTGGAGCGCGCGCGGGCGCAGGTGGCGGCGGCCCTGGGGGCCGAGGGGGCGGATGTGGTATTCACCTCTGGCGCCACCGAGGCGGCGGCTCTGGCCTGTGCCGGGCGGGGGCTGCTCTGCGCGGCGGTGGAGCATGAGGCGGTGGCGGCCTGGTGCGATGTGTCGCTGCCGGTGGACGGGCAGGGCCGGGTGACGGTGGCCGATCCGGCGCACGCGGCGCTGCAACTGGCCAATTCCGAGACGGGCGTGGTGCAGGATCTGCCCGAGGGACTGGCGGTGTCGGACCTGACGCAGGGGTTCGGGAAGATCGCCTTCGCCTTCAACTGGCTGGGTTGCGACATGGGGCTGGTGTCGGCGCACAAGCTGGGCGGGCCGAAGGGGATCGGGGCGCTGGTCTTGCGCCGGGGGCTGGATGTGGCGCCGCAGTTGCTGGGCGGCGGGCAGGAGATGGGGCGCCGCGCAGGGACCGAGAACCTGATCGGCATCGCCGGTTTCGGCGCCGCGGCCGAGGCTGCGGCGCGGGATCTGGCGGATGGCATCTGGGACGGCGTGGCGGAAATTAGAGATATTCTAGAATCAGCATTGATGGCCCATGGCTTTCCCACTATTTCGGTGGGCAAGGGGGCGCGGCGGCTGCCGAACACGCTGAACCTGATTGCCCCCGGCTGGCGGGGCGAGACGCAGGTGATGGCGATGGACCTTGCCGGATTTGCGGTTTCCGCAGGCTCGGCCTGTTCCAGCGGCAAGGTGCGGGCCTCGAAGGTGCTGACGGCCATGGGTTTCGGCGAGGATGAGGCGGGTCAGGCGATCCGCATCTCGCTGGGGCCGGATGTGACAAAGGATGACGTGCTGCGGTTCGCCGATGCCTGGGCCGCGCAATACCGGCGGATCCGCGCGCGGGTCGCCTGAGGAGATGGTGATGAACGACATGACCCCCGAAGACCTGCCCGAGCTGGAAGTCCGCGATGGCGTGGACCGCGAGACGATCGAGACCGTCAACGCGATGGCCGGAAAATACAAGTACGGCTGGGAAACCGACATCGAGATGGAATACGCGCCCAAGGGCCTGAACGAGGACATCGTTCGCCTGATCAGCGCCAAGAACGGCGAACCGGAGTGGATGCTGGACTGGCGTCTGGCCGCATATCGCCGCTGGGTCCAGATGGAGGAACCCCGCTGGGCGATGCTGAACTATCCCGAGATCGACTATCAGGACCAGTTCTACTACGCCAAACCCAAGAGCATGGATGTGAAGCCCAAGTCGCTGGACGAGGTGGACCCCAAGCTGCTTGCCACCTATGAGAAACTGGGGATTCCGCTGAAGGAACAGATGGTTCTGGCGGGAATCGAAGGCGCCGAACTGCCGGGAGAGCGCAAGGTGGCGGTCGATGCGGTGTTCGATTCCGTCTCGGTCGGGACCACCTTCAAGGAAGAGCTGAAGAAGGCGGGCGTGATCTTCTGCCCGATTTCCGAGGCGATCCGCGACTACCCGGATCTGGTGAAGAAATACCTCGGCTCGGTCGTGCCGCAGTCGGACAACTTTTTCGCCACGCTGAACAGCGCGGTGTTCTCGGACGGGTCCTTCGTCTACATCCCCGAAGGTGTGCGCTGTCCGATGGAACTGTCGACCTATTTCCGCATCAACGCCGAGAACACCGGGCAATTTGAGCGGACCCTGATCATCGCCGACAAGGGGTCTTACGTCAGCTACCTTGAGGGCTGCACCGCGCCGAAACGCGACACCCACCAATTGCACGCGGCGGTGGTGGAACTGGTGATCCTGGAGGATGCCGAGGTCAAATATTCGACCGTCCAGAACTGGTTCCCCGGCGACGAGGAAGGCCGCGGCGGCATCTACAACTTCGTCACCAAGCGGGCAGACTGCCGGGGCGACCGGGCCAAGGTGATGTGGACACAGGTGGAAACCGGATCGGCGATCACCTGGAAATATCCGTCCTGCATCCTGCGCGGCAATGAAAGCCAGGGCGAGTTCTATTCCATCGCCATTGCCAACAACTATCAGCAGGCGGACACGGGCACCAAGATGATCCATCTTGGCAAGAACACCCGGTCCCGCATTGTTTCCAAAGGGATTTCTGCGGGCAAGGCGCAGAACACCTATCGCGGTCTGGTGTCGATGCACCCCAAGGCCACGAACAGCCGCAACTATACCCAGTGCGACAGCCTGCTGATCGGTGACAAATGCGGGGCGCATACCGTGCCCTACATCGAGGTGCGCAACAACTCGTCCCGCGTGGAACATGAGGCCACGACATCCAAGGTCGACGACGACCAGCTGTTCTATTGCCGGTCGCGCGGCATGGATGAGGAGGAGGCGGTCGCCCTGGTGGTGAACGGCTTCTGCAAGGAAGTGCTGCAAGCCCTGCCGATGGAATTCGCCATGGAGGCGCAGAGCCTGGTGGCGATCAGCCTGGAGGGGTCGGTCGGGTGACCGGCAAAACCGCATGATCCTGACCACGACCCCCACCGTCGAAGGCCGCCCGGCCACCGCCTATCTTGGCATCGTCACGGGTGAGGCGATCTTGGGCGCCAACATCTTTCGCGATCTGTTCGCTTCCGTCCGCGACATCGTGGGTGGCCGGTCGGCCGCCTATGAACAGGAGCTGGGCAAGGCCCGCAAGACGGCGCTGGACGAGATGGAACAGGCGGCGCGCGCACTGGGGGCCGATGCGGTGGTCGGCGTCGATCTGGATTACGAAGTCATCAACAACATGCTGATGGTCACGGCGAGCGGCACCGCGGTGCGGCTGGGATAAGAGTTTCGCGCGGGCTGAAAAAGCCACGCGCCACGATATGCGAAGGAACGAAAATATGCTGGAAATCAACAACCTGCATGTGAAACTTGAGGAAGAGGATAAAGTCATCCTCCGCGGCGTCGACCTGACCGTGAAGGCGGGCGAGGTTCATGCGATCATGGGGCCGAACGGGTCGGGCAAGTCCACCCTGTCCTATGTTCTGGCCGGCCGCGACGGCTATGAGGTGACGGAGGGCTCCGCCACGCTGGACGGTCAGGAACTGCTGGAGATGGAGCCGGAGGAACGCGCCGCGGCGGGCCTGTTCCTGGCCTTCCAGTATCCGGTCGAAATCCCCGGCGTTGGCAACATGACCTTTCTGCGCACCGCGGTGAACGCGCAGCGCAAGGCACGCGGCGAGGAGGAACTGTCGGCGGGCGATTTCCTGAAAGTCGTGCGCGAAAAAGCGAAAAAGCTGAAGATCGACGCCGAGATGCTGAAGCGCCCCGTGAACGTCGGCTTTTCGGGCGGTGAGAAAAAGCGCAACGAAATCCTTCAGATGGCCATGCTGGAGCCGAAGATGTGCATCCTGGACGAGACCGATTCCGGCCTCGACGTGGATGCGATGAAGCTGGTCGCCGATGGCGTGAACGCGCTGCGCGACGCGGGGCGGGCGTTTCTGGTCATCACCCACTATCAGCGGCTGCTGGACCATATCAAACCCGATGTGGTGCATATCATGGCGGCGGGCCGGATCATCAAGACCGGCGGGCCGGAACTGGCGCTGGAGGTGGAAAACAACGGCTATGCCGACCTGCTGGAAGGGGCGAAGTGATGGCCTTGCCGCAGGCGAAACAGGATGCGCTGGCGGCGCGGATCGCGGGGCTGGACCTTGTGACCTCGGGCTGGACGGCGGCCCCGCGTAAGGCGGCGCTGGACCGTCTGTCCGCCATGGGCCTGCCCACGAGGCGCGACGAATACTGGCGCTATACCGACCCGGCCAGCCTGACCACGGCCCCTGTGCCCAAGGCCGCGCTGTTCGATGCGGGGGATGAGGCGCCGGCCTTCGACGGGATCGACCGGGTTCGGCTTTTCTTCGTCGATGGCGTGTTCGATGCCACGCGGTCGGATGATCCGGCCGCGGCGGGGATCGAACTGGACCGTCTGGCCAGCGTGGCTGACCGCGACATCCACTGGGCGCGCGATCTGTATGGCGTTCTGGAAACCGCGGGCCAGACCCCGGTACAGCGGCCGCTTGCCGCGCTGAACACCGCCTTTGCCACGGATGGCGTGCTGATCCGCATCAAGGGTGCTGCGACGAAACCCGTCCACCTGATTTATGAACATGACTCAGAGACTTCCGAGGCGATCCTCCACCACGTTGTGAAGCTGGAGCAGGGCGCGGAACTGACGCTTCTGGAAAGCGGCCCGGCGGCGGCGCGCTTCCTGAAGGCGATGGAGGTCGAGGTGGCCGATGGTGCGCGGTTCCACCACGTCCGGGTGCAGGGGCGCGATCACGAACGCCGCGCCGACACCAATGTCTTTGCCCGTCTGGGGGCGGAATCCTTGTTCAAGTCGTTCACCATGACCGCAAATGGCGTGCTGACCCGCAACGAGGTGGTTATCGACCTGACCGGTGACGACGCCATGGCCCATGTCGCCGGGGCGGCCATGGGCGACGGCGATTTCCTGCATGACGATACCGTCTTCATCACCCACGGGGCCGAGCGGTGCGAAAGCCGCCAGGTATTCAAGAAGGTGCTGAAGAACGGCGCGACCGGCGTGTTCCAGGGCAAGATCCTGGTGAAGCCCGGCGCGCAGAAGACCGACGGCTATCAGATCAGCCAGAGCCTGCTTCTGGACGAAAACAGCCAGTTCCTCGCCAAGCCGGAACTGGAGATCTATGCCGACGACGTGAAATGCTCGCACGGCTCGACCTCGGGCGCGATCGACGAGACGGCGCTGTTCTACCTGCGTTCACGCGGCGTGCCGCTGAAGACGGCGCAGAGCCTGCTGGTTCTGGCCTTTCTGGCCGAGGCCATCGGCGAGATCGAGGACGAGGCGATCGCCGACGACATCCGTTCGCGTCTGGAAGGGTGGCTTGCCCGCCACGGGCAATGACGTGGCTGTCACCACCGACATCCTGCGCGGCTGGCGCGACCCGCGTGGCCTGATCCGCGAAAAGCAGGCCGCCGGGGTGCGCGAGGATCGGGCGCTGGCCACCTGCATGGGGGCCTGCGCGCTGATCTTCGTGGCGCAATGGCCGCGGCTGGCGCGCGAGGCGTTCCTTGACCCCTCGGTGCCGCTGGATGCGCGGATGGGGGGCGCGCTGCTGGCGGTGGTCTTCCTGCTGCCGCTGCTGCTTTATGGCATCGGTGCGCTCAGCCATCTGGTCGCGCGGGTCTTTGGCGGCAAGGGGACATGGTTCCACGCCCGGCTGGCGCTGTTCTGGGCGTTGCTGGTGGTGACGCCTGCCATGCTGTTGCAGGGCCTGATCGCCGGTTTCGTCGGCCCCGGCACGGGTGCCGCCATTCTGGGTGCGCTGGTGGGCCTGGGCTTTCTTTACCTCTGGCTTTCCATGCTGATCGAGGCGGAGCGGGCGGCATGACCGACCTCCTGCCCCTGACCGCCGATCTGGCCCGGAAAAGCCTGACCACCCCGCGCGAGGCCGCGCGGCGGGTCATTGCCATCGGCCGAAGCTTTCAGCCGGCGGAGCTGTGGCTGGTGCTTTTCCTGCTGGCGGTCGTCTCGACGATCCTGTCGCATCTGGTGCTGATGACCCTGCCGCCGGTCGATGCGGGGGACGGGTTCGTCTGGCTCGACCTGGGGCCGGTGGCGCTGGCCGGGCTGCAACTGGCGACGATGGCGGTGATGGTCTGGGCGATCCTGCTGGTCGGCGGACGCATGGGCGGCCGGGGCGACCTTGCCGGCGCGCTGAGCGTCGTGGTCTGGCTGGAGTTCCTGACGCTGGCCCCCCTGCTGGCGCAGGCGGTTCTGGCGCCGCTGGCCCCGGCGCTTTGCGATGTGGCGGGGATGCTGGGCATGGCGGCATTCTGGGTGCTGCTGTCGTTTTTCGTGGCCGAGCTGCATGGCTTTCGCTCGGTTCCCATGGTGTTCGGGGGGATCGTGCTGACCGTTCTGATTCTGGCCTTTGCCCTGACGCCGCTGCTTTTCCTTGCCGGAGTGCGCCTTGATGTATGACGTGAACCGCATCCGCGCCGATTTCCCGATCCTGTCGCGGCAGGTGAACGGCAAGCCGCTGGTCTATCTGGACAACGGCGCCTCGGCGCAGAAACCGCAGGTGGTGATCGACGCGGTGACGCGGGCCTATTCACAGGAATATGCCAATGTTCACCGGGGCTTGCACTATCTTTCCAACCTTGCCACCGACAAATATGAAAGCACGCGCGGCATCATCGCCCGCTTTTTGAACGCGGGCGACGAACATCAGGTGGTGTTCACCACCGGGTCAACCGAGGGGATCAACCTGATCTCCTATGCCTGGGCCGCGCCGCGCCTGCAACCGGGCGACGAGATCGTCCTGTCGGTGATGGAGCATCACGCCAATATCGTGCCCTGGCATTTCCTGCGCGAACGGCAGGGGGTGGTGCTGAAATGGGTCGATTGCGATGCGAACGGCGATCTGGACCCGGCGGCGGTGCTGGCCGCCATCGGGCCGCGCACCCGGCTGGTCGCCATCACCCATATGTCGAACGTGACCGGCACGGTGGTCGATGTGGCCGCCATCTGCGCGGGCGCGCGGGAAAAGGGCGTGCCGGTTCTGGTCGACGGCTCGCAGGCGGCGGTCCACATGCCGGTGGACGTGCAGGCTTTGGGTTGCGACTTCTACGCCATCACCGGACATAAGCTATACGGGCCAAGCGGTTCCGGCGCGATCTTCATCCGCCATGAGAGAATGGAGGAGATGCGCCCCTTCCTCGGCGGCGGCGACATGATCCGCGAGGTCGCCAAGGAGGCGATCACCTATGCCGACCCGCCGATGCGGTTCGAGGCGGGCACGCCCGGCATCGTCCAGCAGACGGGGCTTGGCGTGGCGCTGCAATACCTCATGGACCTCGGCATGGAAAACGTGGCGGCGCATGAACGGTCCTTGCGGGACTATGCCCGCGATCGGCTGGACGGGCTCAACTGGCTGAACGTGCAGGGGAAATCCGCGACCAAGGGCGCGATTTTCTCTTTCACCATGGACGGCGCCCATGCGCATGACCTGTCCACTGTTCTGGACAAGCGCGGCATCGCCGTGCGGGCGGGCACCCATTGCGCCATGCCGCTATTGGCACATTTCGGCACCGGCGCCACCTGCCGGGCGTCCTTCGGCCTCTACAACACCACCGAAGAGGTCGACAAACTGGTCGATGCGCTGGAATTCTGCCGCGAGCTGTTCGGCTAAAACCCCAGCCGCGCGGCAAGGATGAAGCCGCCGATCAGCAGCGGCTGGTGGATCAGATAGATCGCCAGCGAATGCCGCCCCGGCCAGCCCAGCAGATGCCCGACCCGCCCCTGTGCCAGCATGGCAAAGGGGCGCAGGCCCCCGGCCTTGGCAAAGGCCATGCCCAGCAGGAACGGCGCCAGCCAGGGGAACAGCGGCTCGTAATCCACGGTCAGCGGACCTTCACTCGCCAGCCCCAGCCACAGGAACCACGGCGCGTTGAACAGATCGGTATGGCCGTAAACCGCCACGGCATAGATCCCCACGGCGACCGCCGCGATCACCGGCCAGGACAGGCGCAGAAAGGCCAGCCCGATCAGGCTGTAGGCGGCGATGGCGTGCAGGATGCCCCAGAAGACAAAGGGGTTCGGCCCCGCCTCGGGCGCGGGGTTGTAGAAGGCAACATAGGTCCCGGCCGAAACCAGAACCGCCGCCCCCGTCACCCGCAGGAATCGCCGCCAAAACGCGGGCCAGCGGATGCCCGCGCCATGCGCCAGCCACAGGCTGACCCCCGCCAGAAACAGGAACGTCCCCGCCACGATCCGCGCCCACCAGAACCACAGGGGCGAAATCATCGTGCCGGGCGCGGACCAGCCGAACATCTCGCGATCATAGTTGAAATGATAGACCGCCATCCCGATCAGGGCGACGGTCCGGGCGATGTCCAGCGCGGGAATGCGGGGGCGGGCAAGCGAAGGCTCCAAACGCCTTCCTCCTCTTTCTGGACCTAAATATCCTCGGGGGTCCGGGGGCAGACAGCCCCCGGGCGTTCCGCCGGGACCACGCCCCGACATGACGCAGCCCCGCCTGAAACCGCAAGCCCTATTCGGCGGCGATCCTGATCACCGGCTCCATCCGCGACAGAACCTCGGCCGGCAGGTGGCACTTGATCTGATGCCCGGCGGCCAGATGCTGCACCGGAGGCATCACCGTGTCGCAGATGCCGCCCGGCACCTGAGATTTCCACCGGCAGCGGGTCTGGAACGGACAGCCCGGCGGCGGGTTGACGGCGGACGGAATGTCGCCCTCCAGTACGATATGCTTGCGCTCGACCTTGGGGTCGGCAATCGGCACGGCGGAGAGAAGAGCCTCGGTATAGGGGTGGTAGGGGGGAGAGAACACCTGATCGGTCGTGCCCATTTCCACCACATGGCCCAGATACATCACCATCACCCGGTCGCTCAGGTATCGGACGATGGAAAGGTCATGGCTGATGAACAGCAGCGTGGTCTTGTTCTTGCGCTGAATGTCCATCAGCAGGTCGGTCACGGCGGCCTGAACCGACACGTCCAGCGCGCTGACCGGCTCATCCGCCACCACGACCTTCGCGCCGCCGGCAAAGGCGCGGGCGATGCCGACGCGCTGTTTCTGGCCACCCGAAAGCTGGCGCGGCATCCGTTCGGCGAATTGGCGGGGCAGTTTCACCAGATCCAGCAGTTCCAGCATCCGCTTTTCGCGGTCGGCATCGGACCCGCCCTCGCCAAAGATCTCCAGCGCGCGGATGATCTGGCGGCCCACGGTCATCGACGGGTTCAGCGTGTCGAACGGGTTCTGGAACACCATCTGCACCTGGCTGACGGTATCGGTGTTGCGTTTCTGGATCGGCGTCGACTGCACGTTTTCATCGAACAGCATGATCGAGCCCGAGGTCGCGGTTTCCAGCCCCATCAACACCTTGGCGAAGGTGGACTTGCCGCAACCGGATTCGCCGACGATGGCCAAGGTCTCGCCCTCGCGCGCCTCGAAGGTCAGGTTCTCGTTGGCCTTCACCACCTTGGACAGCCCGCCGCCAAAGGCGCCGGTGGAGATGGTGTAGTATTTCTGAAGATCCTCCATCTTCAGCACCACCTCGCCGATGGGGGTCTTTTCGGCCTGTGCGGCGATCTTTGGCGGCGCGTCCCAGTCGATTTCATCCCAGCGGAGGCAGCGCGTGGCATGACGGTCGCCCGGCGCGGGGAACATCGGGATTTCGGCCGCATCACAGCGCCCGGCGACGAAATAATTGCAGCGCGGGCCAAAGTTGCAGCCCCTTGGCCGTTCATGCGGCAGGGGGAAGTTGCCGGGAATGGCGACCAGCGGCCGCGTGGTCTTGTCGGCGCCGGGCAGGGGGATCGCGCGGAACAGCGCCTGCGTATAGGGATGGCGCATGGTCTGGAACACTTGCGTCACATTGCCGGTCTCCACCGCTTCGCCCGAATACATCACGCACAGCCGGTCGCAGACATCCAGCACCAGCCCGAGGTTGTGGCTGATGAACAGCATCGAGGTGCCGTATTTCTCGCCCAGTTCTTTGACCAAGGCGACGATCCCGGCCTCCACCGTCACGTCCAGCGCGGTAGTGGGTTCATCGAGGATCAGCAGCGCCGGTTTCGACATCAGCGCCATGGCGATGACGATCCGCTGTTGCTGGCCACCGGAAAGCTGATGCGGATAGGCGTTCAGGATACGGTCGGGGTCGGGCAGGCGCACATCGGCGACGATTTGGCGGGCCAGCGCCATGGCGTCGGATTTCGACATGCCCTGATGGATCATCGGCACTTCGGCCAGCTGCGCGCCGATCTTCATCGCAGGGTTGAGGGAGGCCATCGGCTCCTGATAGATCATCGCGATTTCCGAGCCGCGGATCTTGCGCAGCCCGTCATCGGTCATGTGGGTCAGGTCGCGGCCCTTGAACTTGATCGAGCCGCCGACGATGCGGCCGTTCTTGCCCAGATCGCGCATGACGGCGAGGGCGACGGTCGATTTCCCGCAGCCGGATTCGCCGACCAGCCCCATCGCCTCGCCCGCCATGACCGAGCAGGAGAAATCCATGACGGCCGGGATTTCGCGCAGGCGAGTGAAAAAGCTGATCGAGAGGTTCTGTATTTCAAGGATCGGCTGGCTGGGGTCCCAATCGGCCATGGGAATCTCCTTTGGCTGGGGTGGAGGCGGGGGCTTCACACCCCGTCGTCCATTGGGTCTTGAACCAATGGCGACTCCAATGGACGACCCCCGTGGGATATTTGGGTCCAGAAAGAGGGCATCAGTCTTTCAGGCTTTCTTCGCGCAATCCGTCGGCCAGAAGGTTGAGGCCGAGGACGAGGCTCATCAAGGCAATTGCGGGGACGAGGGCGGGGTGGGGGTAGATGGCGAGCAGCTTGCGCCCGTCGTCGATGGTCGACCCCCAGTCGGGAGATTCCGGGCTGACGCCGAGGCCGAAGAAGCCGAGCGTGCCGAGCAGGATGGTGGTATAGCCGATGCGCAGGCAGAAATCGACGATCAGCGGGCCGCGGGCGTTCGGCAGCACCTCCCACAGCATGATATACCACGGGCCTTCGCCGCGGGTCTGGGCGGCGGCGACGTAATCGCGGGATTTCAGGTCCATGGTCAGGCCGCGGGTGATGCGGAAGACCGTGGGCGCGTTGACGAACACCACCGAGACGAAGACGTTGAGCAGGTTCGGGTCCATCGTCCAGACGCCCAGCGGGTCGGCGTTGAAGGCCAGGCCCGAATACATCCACAGGCCAAGGACCAGCGTGATCGCGACATAGATGTTGCGCTTTTTCGGATCGGTGAAGAACCGGCTGTTCCACAGCACCGACAGCAGGATCACCGGAAAGATGAACAGCACTGCGGCAAGGACGGTGGGAATGCCGGTATCCCGGATTTCCGGCGTGACCAGCAGGTAGAACAGCAGGATCACCGGAAAGGCCAGGACGAGGTTGGCGAAGAAGGAGATCACCGTATCCAGCCGCCCGCCGAAATAGCCCGCGGGCAGACCCAGCGTCACCCCCACCATGAATGCGAATGCGGTGGCGGCCGGGGCGATCGACAACACCTGCCGCGCGCCCATCACCATGCGGCTGAACACGTCGCGCGCCAGCGCGTCGCCCCCCAACAGGTAATGCGGGAAAGCGCCTGCCGCCGGGTTCTTCAGCGCGGCGCCGGGCAGGGCGTTCTTCAGCCCCGAGAGCTGTTGCAGCGGGTCATGGGTGATGATCACATCGGCAAAAAGCGCGGTGAACACCCAGAACATCACGATGCCGAAGCCGATCATGCCCACTGTGGAATCGAACAGCTTGCCGTAAAGGCCCAGCCGGCGCCTGAACCGGATCGACAGCGCAAAGGTGGCGATCAGGGCGATCCAGACCGGCCAGAACCGGATCAGGATGCCAAGGATGATCTGCGGCCAGGAAAGGAAATCGGTCATTCAGGCCAGCCGGATTCGGGGGTTGAGGAAGACATAGCCGATGTCGGAAATCAGTTGCGTCACCAGCACGACGAAGACGGCCACCACCGAACAGCCCAGAAGCAGGTCAATGTCGTTGTTGCCCGCCGCCTGCACCAGCGTCCAGCCGAAGCCCTTGTAGTTGAACAGGGTTTCCACGATCACCACCCCGTTCAGCAGCCAGGGGAACTGCAGCATGATCACCGTGAACGGCGCGATCAGCGCGTTGCGCAGCGCGTGTTTCATCACCACCTGACGAAAGGCCACGCCCTTCAGCCGCGCGGTGCGGATGTATTGCTGCTGCATCACCTCGGTCATCGAGGCGCGGGTCATCCGCGAGATATAGCCGATGCCGTAAAGCGCGATGGTCAGCACCGGCAGGCCGAAGTTCCAGAAGGTCAGCCTGTCCATTGCCGAGGTCGCCGTGCCCTGGAACAGCGTCTTGCCCGAGATCAGCCCGTGTTCGGCCAGAAAGGGCGAGATCCCCGTGGTGGCCGAGGCAAACAGCGCAATCAGGATCACGCCCGACACATATTCCGGCGTCGCGGTCGAGGCGATGGAAAAGGCCGACAGCACCCGGTCGGTGCGCGAGCCTTCACGCATCCCCGACAGTACCCCGATGGTCAGCGAAACGGGCACCATGACCAGCATCACCCAGCCCATCAGCCAGACCGTCAGCCCAAGCGACCGCGACAGCACCTGCGAGACCGGCTGCTTGAACACCGTCGACCAGCCCCAGTCGCCTTGCAGCACACCGCAGAACCGCGGCGGTTCGGCCCCCGGGGCGGCGCGTTTCAGGCAGCGGCCGGTCGCGGCCCCTTCGGGCGAGGTGCCGGTCCAGCCGGGCAGCACGCCAAGCCATTCGCCATAGCGGCGCCAGACGGGGGTGTCGAAGCCGTTCAGCGACAGCCAGCTTTCCACCTGTTCATCGGTCATCCGGGCCGAAGCCTCGGATTTGGCCAGCTTTTCCAGGTTTGGCGGCAGGTTGGTCAGATAAAAGACCACGAAGGTCAGCGCGATCGCCGTCAGGATCATCACGCCGAACCTGCGCAGCACGAATGAAAGCATGGCTCATCCTTCCCGAAGGGGCAGGGTGCGGGACTATTCCCGAAAGGCTGTGCGAACGGCCCCGCCCGTGACAGACGGGGCCGCAGGGATCAGGTCGACCTCAGGCCGACCAGGCCCATTTGTACTGGTGATGTTCAAAGGTCGCGTGCATTTCGGTGCCCACGAGCTTGGGGTCGGCGTGCCGGAACAGCGACCGCCAGTAGGACTGGATCAGCACGCCCTGTTCCTGCATGATTTCCTCAAGCCGCTTCATCACCACGCGGCGTTTGTCGGCATCGGCGATGGCCATGGCCTCGGTCAGCTTTTCGTCGAACTCCTTGTTCGAGAACGCGCTTTCGTTCCATGCCACGCCCGATTTGTAGGCCGCGGCCAGAACCTGGACCCCCAGCGGGCGCATGTTCCATTCGGTGGCCGAGAACGGGTATTTCGTCCAGTCGTTCCAGAAGGTCGAACCGGGCAGCACCGTCCGCTTGATCTTGATGCCCGCGTCGCGGATCTGGTTTGCGACCGCATCGCAAGTCGCCGCCTGCCAGTCGTCGTCCAGCGAGATCAGCTCGAACTCGAAGTCACCCTTGCCAGCGGCGGCGATCATCTCCTTCGCCTTGGCACCGTCTACGGTCAGCGGCGGCAGTTCGGCATATTCGGGGTGGATCGGGCAGACGTGGTGGTTTTCCGCCACCTTGCCCAGACCCGAATAGCCCAGTTCCAGCACGACCTTGTTGTCGACCGCTAGTTGCAGCGCCTTGCGGACGTTCACGTCCTTGTATTCCTCGGCGTTCTGGTTGAAGCGCACGGCCAGCGTCGCCGCCGTCGTCGCCTCGGTCTTGGTCCAGCCCAGACCGTCCAGCAGGGTGATGAACTCGCCCTGGCTCTGATAGGTGGCGTCGATTTCGCCCGAACCGGCGGCCGCAACCCAGGCCGACGGGTCCGAGCCGAGGTCGATATATTCGATCCGGTCCAGATACGGCCCGCCATAGACGGCGGTGCCCCACCACGGATCGGCGCGTTTCACCAGAACCTGCTTGACGCCGACCTCGTTCGATTCCGGCATGTAGGGGCCGGTGCCGATCGGGTTCACGCTGGGGTCGCCGTTGTCATAGCTTTTGTGGACGACCGCTGCCGGATAGTCGGCCGCGCTGGCGATCAGGGCGATGTCGGGTTCCGACAGCTTGATCTTCAAGGTCAGCGGATCGACGATCTCGAACGCCTCGGGGCGGGCCTTTTTCGTGGCCGGGTCCTGGATGCCGCCCATGCGCGCGGCCATCGAGTTGCCCTCGACATTGCCATCGGCCCAGCGGGTGAAGTTGTTGGCCACATCCTCGGCAGTGAAATCGTCGCCGTTCGACCATTTGATGCCGGGGCGGACCTTCAGCACATATTCGGTGGCGTCGTCATTGGTGGTCCAGCTGTCCAGCAGCATCCCGCGGAAACTGCCGTCGTTGTTGTATTCCACCAGATATTCCAGCCAGCCGCGGGTGAAGTTGGCGATCTGGCTCCAGTCCGCGGTGCGGGGGTCTTTCAGGCCGCGGGTTTCCATGTTCATGCGCAGCGTGCCGCCGGCCTTGGGCGCGGCCTGGGCCTGCGCTTCGGGCGCGGCAAGGCCCAGCAGGCCGTAGGCGGCGATGGCCGAAACCCCAAGCCCGGTGGTGCGGGTCAGAAACTCGCGCCGGCTGAGGTCGCCCGCGCGCACTTCGGCCGCATACATGCGTGCGGCGGGGTGGATAGCATTGGTCGGCTCGGTCATTTCGGTCTCCCTGTCAGGCGGTATGCCTTGCTTTTGCGGCGATCGGCGTGCCGGTCGCGTGACGCCTCTGCCGGGCGGTTTCACGGGCGGCGGCAGCAATGCTGATCGCCCCCTCATAGCGCAATGTTTCCGCGTCCGCGTCTAGGCCCAGTTTCGCCGCGCGATGGCAGATTTGCGACATGGGCCCCGTCGCATGTGGAAAAGTTTGCAGGGTTTGACCGGATGGTCAACCATTTGGCGGAAAATAATTCCGGGCAGCCTGCCCCAGCGTCAGGGCGCGCGGCGAAAGGCCGAGGGGCTTTTGCCGGTCAGGTTCTGGAAGGCGCGGGTGAAATAGGCGGGCGAGGCAAATCCCAGCGAGGCGCCGATCTGTCCCACCGGCATGTCGGTTTCGGCCAGCAGCCGCCGCGCCTCGAAGATCCGGCGGTCCTGCAACAGCGACAGCGCCGACCGGCCCGAGGCGATGCGGCAGCAGCGCGTCAGATGCGTGGGCGTCACGCCCAGGCCCGCCGCCATCTCGCCCACGCCGGCGCCGGTGCGGAAGTCACGCTCCATCAGCGCGGTGTAACGCGCGACGAGGCGCCGGGCGGCGTCGGGGCGCGCCGCCTCGGGCGCGGCCTTGGCGGACTGGCGTTCCAGCCAGACGCCCAGCAGGCCAAGATAGTGGCGCGCGGCCCTGTCATGGCCGGGCGTGGTGCTGTCCAGTTCGCGTCCGATGGCGTCCAGCAGGACGTTCACCTCCTGCTGGGCATGGACCTCGCGGATGCGCAGGTGCAGCGGTTCGGACGGCAGGGCGATGTCGCCCTCGCGGCCGAAAAACACGGCGGTGCCAAAGACTTGCGGCCCGGCCTCGAACCCGTGCATGACGCCGGGGGGGATGAAGATCGCATTATGGGCGGTATAGCCGCGCGTCTGCCCGGCCAGCGTGATTCGCCCCTGACCCTTGGTGAACCACAGCAGGCAGGGTTCGGACAGGCTGCGCATCGCCTCGACCCGCCAGCGGCCGCCTGCGGCAAGGCGGGGAATGGCCATCAGGCGCAGGTGCGAGGCGGCGGCGGTGGTCATGGATGCTGTCCCGGATTTTTTGCTTGGCGGCAGACTAACCGGGGGTTGCGGCCGAACCCAAGCGAAAAGATGACCCCTTTGCGAAACTGAGTCGCCGGGATGAATCCTCAGGGCAACACCTGTCCGCGCCAGTCGCCCATGCGCGACCGGAACCATGTCCTTTGCCGCTTGGCGTATTGCCGGCTGGCAAGCTTTGCAGCGGCAACCGCCTGATCGAGCGGCATTTCCCCGCGCAGATGGGCGATCAGCTCGGGTGCTCCGATGGCGCGGGCATAGGGGCGCGCGGGCTGCCAATGCGGCAACTGGGCGCGCGCCTCCTCCAGCGCGCGCGCCGCCATCATCGCATCGAACCGCCGGTCGATCCGGTCGTTCAGCCAGCCGGCATCGGGGCGGATCACCACCGCCTCGGCCCGCGACAGCGGCAGGACCGCCGGCCCCGTGTCGTCCTGCCAGGCGGCCAGCCCGCGCCCGGTGGCCCGCCACACCTCCCACGCGCGCTGGATGCGGGCGGGGTTCTGCCGGTCGATCCGCGCGGCGGTCGCAGGGTCCAGCTCCGCCAGCATCGGCCCGGCCCCTTCGGCCGCCATGCGCGCATCCGCCTCGGCCCGGACATCGGGCGGGGTGGGGGGAATATCGGCCAGCCCCTCGGTCAGGGCGCTGAAATACAGCCCGGTGCCGCCAACGATCACCACGGGCCGGTCCAGCAGCCCCGCCACCTCGCGCAGCCAGTGGCCGACGGAATAATCCCCCTCCTGTCCCACATGACCGTAAAGCGCATGGGGCAGCGCCGCCTCCTCGGCGGCCGAGGGGCGCGCGCTCAGCACCCGCCAGCAGGAATAGACCTGAAGCGCATCGGCATTCACGATCACCCGCCCGTCGCGTGCGGCCAGGTCCATCGCCAGCGCCGACTTGCCGCTGGCCGTCGGCCCGGCGATCAGCACCGGCGCCTCGCGCGAAAACCCTGAAATCACGCCTTTCCCCTTCATCTTGGCGCAAATACCCCGGGGGTGCGGGGGCTGGCCCCCGCGGCGTTTCCCCCCGTCCCGCCGGTGACAGGTTGAACCCCGCCGGTTTTTCCGACATTTTGCGCGCCAGACCAAGACCCCCACCAAAGGAAGGCGCGCAAATGACCACGGAAACCCCCGACAAGCCCGTGAAATACAGCCGCGTGCTTCTGAAGATCTCGGGCGAGGCGCTGATGGGCAGCCAGGGCTTCGGCCTGCATCCGCCGACCGTCACCCGCATCGCCGAAGAGATCAAGTCCGTCCACGACCTGGGGGTGGAGATCTGTCTTGTCATCGGCGGCGGCAACATCTTTCGCGGCCTTGCAGGCAGCGCCCAGGGGATGGAGCGGACGACCGCCGACTACATGGGGATGCTGGCGACGGTGATGAACGCCCTTGCCATGCAATCCGCGCTGGAGGCGATGGGGGTCTTCACCCGCGTGATCAGCGCCATCCCGATGGATCAGGTGTGCGAGCCCTATATCCGCCGCCGCGCCGTCCGCCACCTGGAGAAAAAGCGGGTCTGCATCTTTGCCGCAGGCACCGGCAATCCCTATTTCACCACCGACACCGCTGCCACCCTGCGCGCCAACGAGATGGCCTGCCAGGCGATCTTCAAGGGCACCAAGGTCGATGGCGTCTATGACAAGGATCCCAAGAAATTCCCCGATGCAAAACGCTATGAAACCGTCAGTTATGACGAATGTCTGGCGAAACATCTGGGGGTGATGGATGCCTCGGCCATTGCGCTTGCGCGCGACAACGACCTGCCGATCATCGTCTTTTCGCTGGATGAGCCCGGCGGCTTCCGCGGCATCCTGGCGGGGCAGGGCACCTATACCCGCGTGCAGGGCTGACCGGCCCCGGTCCCGCGCGGAAATCCGGCGATGTTATCGCCTATACCCATGACCCGCGCCCGCTGATATAGAGGCACGAAACCCCGCCCCCGGTTCGTAAAACCAGCCGGTGCGGGCGGCAGAAGGAAGGAAGCTGTCATGTCGCAAGACGATCTGGAAATCGACACCGACGCGCTGCAACGCCGGATGGATGGCGCGATGAACGCGCTCAAGACGGAATTCGCCTCGCTGCGGACGGGGCGCGCCTCGGCGCAGATCCTGGACCCGATCCATGTGGACGCCTATGGCCAGATGACCCCGATCAACCAGCTGGGCACCGTCAACGTGCCCGAGCCACGGATGGTGGTGATCAACGTCTGGGACAAGGGCATGATCGCCAAGGTCGAAAAGGCGATCCGCGAATCCGGCATCGGCATCAACCCGGTGACCGACGGCCCGCTGATCCGCCTGCCGATCCCCGAACTGAACGAACAGCGCCGCAAGGAGCTGACCAAGGTTGCGGCGCAATATGCCGAAAGTGCCAAGGTGGCGATCCGCAACGTCCGCCGCGACGGCATGGACCAGATCAAGAAGGCCAAGGCCTCGGGCATGGGCGAGGACGACCAGAAGATGTGGTCGGACGAGGTGCAGGAACTGACCGACAAGGCGATCGCCGCCGTCGACAAGGCGCTGGAGACGAAACAGCAGGAGATCATGCAGGTCTGAACGACCGGCATGGACCGGCCCCCAGGGGTCGTGGCGCAGGGAGGGTGAATGTCGACCGAGCCGCGAGGAACCAATGCCCCGAAGATGGCCGAACACGTCGCCATCATCATGGACGGCAACGGCCGTTGGGCGACCGCGCGCGGCTGGCCGCGCCTTGTCGGCCACCGCAAGGGGGCCGAGCGGGTCAAGGAAATCGTCCGCTGCGCCCCCGATCTGGGTATCCGCTGGCTGACCGTCTATGCCTTCTCGACCGAGAACTGGAAGCGGTCGACCGAGGAAGTCCTGGGCCTGATGTCGATCTTTGCCCGCTATATCCAGCGCGAGGCCGACCGTCTGGCGGCCGAGGGCGTCCGGATGCGCTTCATCGGCGACCGCAGCCGTCTGGACCCCAAGCTGCAACGGCTGATGGAAGGGATCGAGACCCGGACCGCCGGTTTCTCGCGCCTGAACTTCACCATCGCCATCAACTACGGCGGCCGGGACGAGCTGATCCGGGCGACCCGCGCGCTGGCCGTCGAGGTCGCCGCCGGGCGGGTGGACCCCGCCACGCTGACCGAGGCGGCGATTTCCTCGCGGCTGGACACCCATGACCTGCCCGACCCCGATCTGGTGATCCGCACCAGCGGCGAGGCGCGGACCTCGAACTTTCTGCCGTGGCAGGCGGCCTATTCCGAATATGAATTCACCCCCACGCTCTGGCCCGATTTCACCCCGGATGAGCTGGGGCAGATCCTGGCCCGCTTTGGCAACCGCGAGCGGCGTTTCGGCGGGGTGATCAGCGCATGAGCGATACAGGCCAGAGTCCGGGCAAATGGGACGACCTGAACACCCGCATCGCCTCGGGCGTGGTGATGGTGCTGGTGGGGGCGGCGGCGATCTGGGCCGGGGGCCTGTGGTTTCTGGTGCTGGCGGCGGCGGTCGCGGGCGGCATGGCGTGGGAACTGGCGCGGATGACCGCCGACCCTGATGCGCTGCCGGGGCCATCGGTCGCCATCGGCCTTGGCGCCGCGGCGGCGGTGCTGGCGGCGGGGGGGCTTGCGCATCCCTTCTGGCAGGTGGCGCTGGCCGGGCCTTCGCTGGCCCTGGCCCTGACGGAACGGCGCGACCGGGTTCTGGCGGCGCTTTACGCGCTTGGGCTGATGGTTGCGGTCTGGGGGCTGGTGGGCCTGCGGAGCGGCGGCGGGGTCGCGGCGGTGCTGTGGCTGGTGCTGCTGGTCGTCGCCTCGGACATGATGGGCTATTTCGCCGGGCGCCGTCTGGGCGGACCGAAGTTCTGGCCCGCGATCAGCCCGAAGAAAACCTGGTCCGGCACCGTTGCGGGCTGGCTGGGCGCGGCGGTGGTGGGCGCGGTCTTCTGGCTGGCGGGGTTCGGGGGCGTCGGGCTGGTCGTCGTCTCGGTCCTCATCGCCTTTGCCGGACAGATGGGCGACATCTGTGAAAGCTGGATCAAGCGGCGCGCGGGCGTCAAGGATGCCTCGAACCTGATCCCCGGCCATGGCGGGCTGATGGACCGGTTCGACGCGCTGACCGCGGCGGCGCTGGTCATCGTGCTGCTGTCGGCGCTTGGCCTGATGCCCTTGCAGGTGTGGTAGGATGCGCCGCGTTTCGGTATTCGGCGCCACCGGGTCGATCGGGGAAAGCACGTTCGACCTGCTGATGGGGCAGGGCGGGCCCGCAGCCTTTCGCACCATTGCCCTGACCGGCGGGCGCAATGTCGCGCGTCTGGCCCAGATGGCGCGCGCCTTGCAGGCCGAAATCGCCGTCACCGCCCATGACGACGCCCTGCCCGCGCTGCGCGCCGCACTTGCCGGAACCGGGATCGAAGCCGCCGCAGGCCGCGCCGCGCTGGTCGAGGCCGCAGACCGTCCCGCCGACTGGATCATGTCGGCCATCGTCGGCGCCGCAGGACTGGAGCCGGGGTTCCGCGCCCTGCGCCACGGCACCACGCTGGCCCTTGCCAACAAGGAAAGCCTTGTGACGGCGGGCCAGCTGCTGCTGGCCGAGGCCGAGCGCCACGGCGCCCGCATCCTGCCGGTGGATAGCGAGCATTCCGCGATCTTCCAGGCGCTGACGGGCGAGGACATGGCCGCGGTCGAGCGGATCATCCTGACCGCCTCGGGCGGGGCCTTGCGCGACTGGCCGATGGAACGGCTGGCACGCGCCACCGTCAAGGACGCATTGGCGCATCCGAACTGGGCCATGGGCCAGCGCATCACCATCGACAGCGCGTCCATGTTCAACAAGGCGCTGGAAGTCATTGAGACGCGCGAGTTTTTCGGCATATCCCCCGATCGGGTCGAGGTGATCGTCCACCCCGAATCGATCATCCATTCCATGGTCGGCTATCGCGACGGGGCGGTGATGGCGCATCTGGGGTCGGCCGACATGCGCCATGCCATCGGCTATGCGCTGAACTGGCCGCGACGCGAGGCGCTGCCGGTGGCGCGGCTGGACTTTGCCCGCCTTGGCACCCTGAGCTTCCGGCCCGCCGACGAAACCCGATGGCCGGCGTTGCGCCTGGCGCGCGAGGTCATGGCGGTGCGCGGCCTGGCCGGGGCGGCGTTCAATGCGGCGAAAGAGGTGGCGCTGGACCATTTCCTGGCCGGCCGCATCGGATTTTCCGACATGGCGGGGGTGGTCGAATCGACGCTTGCCCGGCTTTCGTCGATCAACTGTCTTGGAAAAGCCGCAGAAACCCTTGAGGACGTGTTGCAGATGGACCATCTCGGCCGCATGACGGCGGACGAGGCGGCCCGCACCGCGGCGTAAGGCATACCGCCGGAAACGGAGAGAGCGTGGATCTGATCAACCTGGTGCCCAGCTTTGGCGGGCTTGTCTGGACGCTGCTGGCCTTTGTCGTCGCGCTTTCGGTGATCGTGGCGATCCACGAATACGGGCATTACATCGTCGGCCGCTGGTCGGGCATCCATGCCGAGGTGTTCAGCCTGGGCTTCGGGCCGGTGCTGGCCAGCCGCGTCGACCGGCGCGGCACCCGCTGGCAGATCGCGGCGCTGCCCTTTGGCGGCTATGTGAAATTCCTGGGCGATTCCAATGCGGCCTCGGGCGTGGACGGCGCCTCGATCCGCGCCATGTCGGCAGAGGAACGGCGCCACACCATGCACGGCGCACCCCTTTGGGCGCGGGCGGCGACGGTGGCAGCGGGGCCGGTGTTCAACTTCATCCTTGCGGTGCTGGTCTTTGCGGGCTTCATGCTGTGGCAGGGCGTCGCGACCGAACAGCCCGTCGTCGGCCGGGTGGCCGAAGGGTCGGCGATAACGGCGCTGCATCCGGGCGACCGCATCCTTTCCGTCGGCGGGCAGGACACGCCGGATCTTCCCTCGCTGATCAAGGCAGCGGATTCGCTGCCGCCCTCGGCCACGGTCGATTATCGCGTGGAACGCAACGGGCAGGAGGTGACGGTGGCCGGGCCTTTCCCGATGCCGCCGGTGGCCGATGTGGTCATGCCCAATTCCGCCGCCTGGGATGCGGGGTTGAAATCGGGCGACGTGGTTGTCGCCGTCGATGGCGCGCCGGTCTATTCCTTCCGCGAGATGCGCGATCTGGTCGGCAATTCCGGCGGCAAGGTGCTGACGCTGACCGTCCGCCGCGCCGCGCAGGAGTTCGACCTGCAACTGACGCCGCGCCGGATGGACATGCCGCAGGCCGAAGGCGGGTTCGAGACGCGGTGGCTGATCGGGCTGACGGGTGGTCTGGCCTTCACCCCCGAAACGCGCACCCCCGGCCCGGCCGAGGCCCTGGGCCTGGGCGCGAAACAGGTCTGGGACGTGGGCAGCACCTCGCTTTCCGGGCTGTGGCACATGATCACCGGGGCGATTTCGTCCTGCAACCTGCAAGGCCCGATCGGCATCGCCGAAACCTCGGGCGCGGCGGCCAGCGCGGGGATCGAAAGCTTCGTGTGGTTCATCGCCGTGCTGTCGACCGCCGTCGGGCTGATGAATCTGTTCCCCATTCCGGTGCTGGATGGCGGCCATCTGGTCTTTCACGCCTGGGAGGCGGTGACAGGCAAGCCGCCAACCGAACGCGCGCTGCGCATCCTGATGACGGGGGGGCTGGCGCTTCTGGGGCTGCTGATGGCCTTTGCGCTGACGAACGACCTGTTCTGCCCCTGATTGTGGCACTCGGCGGCCGGGTTTCGGCCCAACTGCCGCCACAATCGACGCCTAACTTCTTGCCAGAATATGAATTTGGGGGTCGAGCCGTGCAACTCGTCATGAAGGGCTATCGGGGTCTGTCGTTTCTGGTCTGGCTGAATGCCGACCGGCTGTTCACGCTGGGCACCATCGTCGTGGGCCTGCTGGCGGGGGCATTCCTGGGGTCCGCCCTGATGCGCTGAGGCGCGACTGTGCCGTGCGGGCAACGCCCCGGCACACAACATATCCGACACGATGCCAAAGCCGCCCCTAGGGGCGGCATCCTTTTGACAAGAGCCGCCTTTGAGGGTAGTCACTTCCCCAAGGACGAAAAAGAATGGGGCGGTGGCATGGGCGGGACGTTCGGCGGAACGGGGCGCGGCACTTTCGGCAGGCGCCTGCTGAAACCGGCGGTTGTTGCGGTTCTGCTGGGATCGACGGCGGTTTCGGGGCCTTTCCTGACGCAGGCCTTTGCGCAAAGCTATGCCTTCAGCAACGTGACGGTTCAGGGCAACCAGAACATCGAGACGCAGACGATCCTGTCCTATGCGGGAATCAAGCGTGGTCAGTCCGTTTCGGCGGGCGAACTGAACGACGCCTATCAGCGCATCGTGAACTCGGGTCTGTTTGAAAAGGTCGAACTGACGCCGCAGGGCTCGACCCTGGTGATCCGGGTGGTCGAGAACCCGATGATCAACGTCGTCGACTTTCAGGGCAACAAGCGCGTCAAGGACGAGAACCTGACCAAGGTGATCAAGTCGCAGTCGCGCCGGGTCTACAACCCCGCCCAGGCCGAGGAAGACGCGGCGAACATCGCCGAAGTCTATCGTGTGCAGGGCCGCATCGCCGCGACCGTCACGCCCAAGATCATCCGACGCGACGGCAACCGCGTCGATCTGGTGTTCGAGATCACCGAGGGCAAGGTGGCCGAGGTGGAACGCCTGTCCTTCGTCGGCAACCGCGCCTTTTCCGACCGCCGGCTGCGCCAGGTGCTGGAAACCAAGCAGGCGGGGTTCCTGCGGGCGGTCATCACCCGCGACACCTATGCCGCCGAACGGATCGAGGTCGACAAGCAGATGCTGCGCGACTTCTACCTGTCGCGCGGCTATATCGACGTGCAGGTGCTGGACGCCTCGGCCGAGGTCTCGCGTGAGCGGGATGCCTATTTCGTGACCTTCAGCATCCGTGAAGGGCAAAGCTACCGCATCGGCAATGTGACCACCCATTCCGAGGTGCAGGGCGTCGATGCGGCCGAATTCGATGCGGTGCGCAAGCTGCGGACTGGCGTGACCTATTCGCCCTCGATCATCGACAACAACGTCACGCGGATGGAAAACCTTGCGCTGCGCAAGGGACTGAACTTCATCCGGGTCGAGCCGCGCTTTACCCGCAACGACAAGAACCAGACCATCGACGTGGATTTCGTGCTGACCCGCGGCCAGCGGATCTTTGTCGAAAGGATCGACATCGAGGGCAATACCACGACGCTGGACGAGGTGGTACGCCGCCAGTTCCGCACGGTCGAGGGCGACCCCTTCAACCCGCGCGAGGTCAAGCAGGCGGCGGAACGCATCCGCGCTCTGGGCTTCTTCAAGGATGCCAAGGTCGATGCGCAGCCGGGGTCCAGCGCCGATCAGGTGGTGGTCAACGTCGACGTCGAAGAACAGCCGACCGGCTCGCTGTCCTTCGGGGCCAGCTATGGCGTGAACTCGGGCGTGGGGCTGCTGGTCGGGTTTTCGGAATCGAACTTCCTTGGCCGCGGGCAGGGGCTGAGCCTGAACATCTCCAGCGGCACCGACACCATCGATTCGAGCTTTACCTTCAGCGAGCCGGCCTTCCTGGGCCGCGACCTTCGGTTCAGCTTCAACGCCTTCTACCGCGAGACGGACCACGCCTCGGCCGAATACAACACCCGCCGCATCGGCATCAGCCCGGCGATCAGCTTTCCGGTCGGCGACCTGTCGCGGCTGGAACTGCGCTATACGGTCGCCAAGGATACGATCCTGGATGTCGATGCCGACAATTCCAGCCAGATCCTCGTCAAGGAGGAAGAGGTCGGCGATCCGCTGGAAAGTTCGGTCGGCTATACCTACAGCTATGACAGCCGCATCGGCGGGCTGAACCCGGCGGGGGGGATCGTCTTCCGCTTCGGGCAGGATTTCGCCGGCCTTGGCGGCGATGTGAAGGCGATCACCACCACCGTCTTCGCCATGGCCGAACAGCGCATCTGGCACGAGGATGTGACGGTCCGCGCCATTTTCGAGGGCGGGGCGATCCACGCGCTTGGCGATTATCAGACCCGTGTGGTCGACCGCTATTTCGGCAATGGCAAGATCCGGGGCTTTGATTCCAACGGGATCGGTCCGCGCGACCTGAACACGCCGAACGAAGACGCGCTTGGCGGCAACCTGTTCGCGGTCGTCCGGCTGGAATCCGACTTCCCGCTGGGCCTGCCCGAGGAATACGGGATCACCGGCGGGCTGTTCCTTGACGCCGGCTCGGTCTGGAGCCTGGACAACAAGAATGGCGGTCTCGCCTCGGGCTGCACCGCCGTCTCGGGCGACTGCACGGTCGACGATTCGTTCCACCTGCGGTCGGCGATCGGCTTCTCGATCTTCTGGACCACGCCGATCGGGCCGCTGCGCTTCAACTTCTCGAAAGCGCTGATCAAGGAAGACTACGATCAGGAACAGAACTTCGACCTGACCATCTCGACCAAGTTCTGATGCGCCCCGTGGCGATGCTTGGCGCGCTGGCCCTTGGGGCCGCGCTGCTGGCCGCCCCGGTGGCCGCGCAGGGCATTTCGCCGACGATGCCGGTTGTGACGCTGGACCAGGACCGGCTGTTTTCGGAATCGCGCTATGGGCAGGCCGTGCAGAAGGCGCTGGAGAACGAGGTTCAGGCCCTTGCCTCGGAAAACCGCCGGATCGAGGGCGAGCTGGAGGCCGAGGAACGCGCGTTGACGGCGCGGCGGGCGGGTCTGTCCGCCGACGAATTCCGCAAGCTGGCCGATGCCTTCGACGCCAAGGCCGAGGATACCCGCAAGACGCAGGATGCCAAGGCCCGCGCCCTTGCGCGCCGCCGCGACGACCTGCGCAAGACGTTTTTCGAGCGGGCAAAGCCGGTTCTGGGGCAGTTGATGGCCGAACGCGGTGCGGTGGCGGTGATCGACAAGTCCGCGATCATCCTGGCCTTCGACCGCATCGACATGACCGATGACGCCATTGCCCGGCTGGACCGGGTGATGGGCGACGGATCGGGGCCGCGCATCCAGCTGATGCCCCAGGCGGCGGACCCATCGTCGCCCTGACCTTGTTTCAAATCCGACTGCTTGCTAGTCAGAAGGGCAGGCGCCGTTTCCGTCGCAAGGAGTGAAGATGACCGAAGCTGTTACCCATGCCGATCTGGACCTGATCCAGCGCATCATCCCGCACCGCTATCCGTTCCTTCTGGTCGACAAGGTGCGCGATGTGGTGGTGAACAAATCGGCGGTCGGCATCAAGAACATCACTTTCAATGAGCCGCAGTTCCAGGGCCATTTCCCCGGACTGCCGATCTTTCCCGGCGTGATGATCATCGAGGCGCTGGCCCAGACCTCGGGCGTTCTGGTCGGCCTGTCGATGGATCTGGCCGACAAGGGCGCCAAGGTGTTCTTCATGGGGGTGGAGAACGCCAAGTTCCGCCGCAAGGTCGTGCCCGGCGACGTGCTGGAACTGCATGTCACCGCGCTGCGCGGTGGCGGCAAGGTGTGGAAATTCGAGGGCAAGGGCATCGTCGACGGCGAACTGGCGGCCGAGGCGACCTTTACCGCCATGTTCGACCTGCCGAAGGCGTGACCCCGATGACCGTTTCGCCCGAGGCCCGCATCCACCCCACCGCCGTGATCGAGCCGGGGGCCAGCATCGGCCCGGGCTGCGAGATCGGCCCCTATGCCATCGTCGGCCCCGAGGTCACTCTGGCGGCGGATGTGGTGTTGAAAAGCCATTGCGTCGTCACCGGCTGGACCGAGGTGGGCGAGGGCACGGTGATCTGGCCCTTTGCCAGCGTGGGCGAGGTGCCGCAGGACCTGAAGTTCAAGGGTGAACGGACCCGCCTGGTCATCGGCAAGAGGTGCCGCATCCGCGAGGGGGCGACGCTGAACACCGGAACCGAGGGCGGCGGCGGGCTGACGCAGGTGGGCGACGACTGCCTGATCATGACCGGCGCCCATGTCGGCCACGATTCGATCATCGGCGACCGGGTGGTTCTGGTGAACAACGTCGCCATCGCCGGCCATTGCCATATCGGCGACGACGTGATCATCGGCGGGCTGTCCGGCGTGCACCAATGGGTGCGCATCGGCAAGGGCGCGATCATCGGCGCCGTCACCATGGTGACCAACGACGTGATCCCCTATGGCCTGGTGCAGGGGCCGCGCGGGGTGCTGGACGGGCTGAACCTGGTCGGGCTGAAGCGGCGCGGCGTCGCGCGGTCGGACATCACCGCCCTGCGCGCCGGCTATCAGATGCTGGCGCAGGGCGAGGGGGCGTTCCACGAACGTGCGCAGCGCCTGCATGACGAAACCGAAAGCGATTATGTGCGCGAGGTGACGGATTTCATCCTGGCCGCCAGCGACCGCAGTTTCCTGACGCCGAAATGACCGATACCGCGATCATCGCCGGGGCGGGGGCCTTGCCGGCCGCCCTGGCTGCCGCCTTGCCCGCCCGCCCGCTGGTCGCGGCTCTGGAGGGCTATGCCCCCGAAGGGCTGGCCCCCGATGCGGTGTTCAGGGTGGAACGGCTGGTGCCTTTCCTGAACGACCTTCTGAACCGCGGCATCCGCCGGGTCTGCTTTGCCGGTGCGGTGCAGCGCCCGCGGCTGGACCCGTCGCTGTTCGACCCGCTGACCGCGCAGATGGTGCCGCGGCTGATCACCGCCATGGGGCAGGGCGACGATGCCACCCTGCGCGAGGTGGTGGGGATATTCGAGGATACCGGCCTGTCGGTCGTCGGTGTGCAGGAGATCGCGCCCGCGCTGGTGCCGGGGGCCGGTGTGCTGTGCGGCCTGCCCTCGAAGACCGACGAAAGGGATGCCGACCGCGCCGCGCTGATCGTGGAGGCTTTGGGCCGCGTCGATGTCGGGCAGGGCGCGGTGGTGCAGCAGGGGCTTTGCCTTGCGGTCGAGGCTTTGCCCGGCACCGATGCGATGCTGGCGGGCGTGGCGGCCTTGACCCGGCTGCGGCCCGATCCGGCGCGGGGAAAGGGTGTGTTCTACAAGGCGCCGAAGCCCTTGCAGGACCGCCGCATCGACCTGCCCGCCATCGGCCCGCAGACGGTCGAGGGCGCCGCCGCTGCCGGTCTGGCGGGGATCGTCTGGCAGGCGGGCGGCGTCATCGCGCTGGACCAGCCGGCGATGCGGGCGGCGGCCACCGCCCACGGCCTGTTCCTGTGGGCGCGCTGAGCCTGTTCCTGATCGCCGGGGAACCCTCGGGCGACCGGCTTGGGGCGGCGCTGATGGCGGGGCTGAAGACCCTTTCCCCCGGCGTCGGCTTCCATGGTGTCGGCGGGCCGCTGATGCAGGCCGAAGGGCTGGACAGCCTGTTCCCGATGGAGGATCTGTCGGTCATGGGCATTGCCGAGGTGCTGCCCCGGTATTTCCACCTGAAACGCCGCATCCGCGAGGCGGCCGAGGCGGTTCTGGCCAGCGGCGCCGAGGCGCTGATCACCATCGACTCGCCGGATTTCTGCCTGCGGGTGGCGCGCCTCGTCAAGGATGCCCGGCCCGACCTGCCGGTGATCCACTATGTCGCGCCCTCGGTCTGGGCCTGGCGGCCGGGGCGGGCGGCAAAGATGGCGCAGGTGGTCGATCATGTGCTGGCGATCCTGCCGTTCGAGCCGCCCTATATGACCGCCGCCGGGATGACCTGCGATTTCGTCGGGCATCCGGTGGTGTCTGAACCGCTGGCGACACCGGCCGAGGCGGCGACGATGAAGGGCGGCGGCCCGCTGATCCTGACCCTGCCCGGGTCGCGCAGGGGAGAGGTCTCGCGCCTGGCCCCGGTGATCGGTCGGGTGCTGGAACAGGTGAAGGCCCGCCATCCCGATGCGCGTGTGACCCTGCCCACGGTGCGCGGCGTGGCCGGTCTGGTGCGAGAGCTGACCGCAGCCTGGCCGATCCGGCCCGAGATCATCGAGGATGCGGGCGCCAAGCGCGCGGCCTTTGCCGCGGCGGATGTGGCGCTGGCGGCCTCGGGCACCGTCTCGCTGGAACTGGCGGCCAATGCCTGCCCGATGGTTGTCGCCTATGACATGCACCCGCTCAGCTTCTGGCTGATGCGACGGGCGGCGCTGGTCGATACGGTCACGCTGGTCAATCTGGTGTCCGAGACGCGGGTGGTGCCAGAGTTCCTGGGCCCGCGCTGCCGGGCCGATCTGGTGGGGCCGGCGCTGCTGCGCCTGCTGGACGACCCCGCGGCGCGGGCCGCGCAGATCGAGGCGATGGCGGTGACGATGCAGCGGCTTGGCCGTGGGGGAGAGGCGCCGGGCCTGCGCGCGGCACGGTCGGTCCTGGGGGCGCTTGGACGATAGGGCGCGTGTCCCGTCTCCGGCCCCCGCAGGGTGTTTTGGGCCAAGGTGAAGCGGGGAAGGCGCGGTCCGGCGCCCGAAACGAATACGGACCCGCCTGGGGAGCGGGCCCGGATGTTTCCGTCTGAAAATCGACTGCGGGAGCATTCCCTAACGTCAGAACCTTTGCGCGTTCTGCATCGCGGCGAAAGTCGGGTATTCCTGACCTTGCGTCAGCGCCCGCGCCAGATCCAGCCGCCGCCGAAGACCCGGCTGCCCTCGGGGGCATAGAAAACGCAGGCCTGGCCGGCGCTTACCCCATCTTCGGGCGACAGGAGTTCCACCTCTGCCTCGGTTTCCGACAGCGGGCGGATGACGGCGGGCGCGGGCGGCCGGGTAGAGCGGACCTTGACGTTCAGATGCCATTCCGGGCGGCTGGTCAGAGGTTCATCGCCCAGCCAGTTGATCTCGCGCACCGGGATGGTGCGGGTGGACAGCGCGGCCTTCGGCCCGACGATCACCCGGCGGGTGGCCGGGTCCAGCCGCACGACATAAAGCGGCTCGCCCAGGCCGCCGATGCCCAGGCCCTTGCGCTGGCCGATGGTGTAATGGATCACGCCGCGATGGTTGCCCAGGACGCGGCCGTCCATGTCGACGATCTCGCCCGGATCGGCCGCGCCGGGGCGCAACTTTTCGATGACGCTGGCGTAATTGCCGTTCGGCACGAAACAGATGTCCTGGCTGTCGGGCTTGTCGGCCACCGCCAGACCATAGCGCGCCGCCAGGGCCCGCGTTTCGGCCTTGGAGGCCAGATGGCCCAGCGGAAAGCGCAGGTAATCCAGCTGTTCCGGCGTGGTCGAGAACAGGAAATAGCTCTGGTCCCGGTTCGGATCGGCGGCGCGGTGCAGTTCCGCCCCTTGCGGACCGACGGCGCGCTGGATGTAATGCCCGGTCGCCATGCAATCGGCATCCAGATCGCGCGCGGTGGCCAGCAGATCCTTGAACTTTACCCGTTCGTTGCAGCGGATGCAGGGCACCGGCGTCGCCCCGGCCAGATAGGCATCGGCGAATTCCTCGATCACCGCCTCGCGGAAGGTGTTCTCGTAATCCAGGACGTAATGCGGGAAGCCCACGCTTTCTGCCACCCGCCGCGCGTCGTGGATGTCGCGGCCCGCACAGCAGGCGCCCTTTTTCGCCAGCGCCGCGCCGTGATCGTAAAGCTGAAGCGTCACGCCCACCACGTCATACCCCTGTTCGGCCAGCATCGCCGCGACGACAGAGGAATCCACGCCGCCCGACATGGCGACGACCACGCGGGTTTCGGATGGCGGTTTCGCGAGCCCGAGCGAATTGAGGGGCTGGTCCAGCATGGGAAAGGCTTTCGGGACGGTTTTCAGGGGGTCTTTGGCCGCATTGCGGCAATCGGCCTGCAATATAGGAAAATGCAAGATACTCTCAACCCCTCGCTTCACCCTTGCTTAAGCCTGATCCCTGATCCTGCGACGAAATGAGCGAGGGTTCGGTGATGTTTCTCAAGCGTGTCGACGGGCCGCGTCAGGTGACCCTGCCGGATGGCAGCATCCTGACGCGCGCCGATCTGCCCCCCGCGGACACCCGCCGCTGGGTCGCCAGCCGCAAGGCCGTGGTGGTCAAGGCGGTGATTTTCGGGCTGATTCCCGAAACCGAGGCGCTGGAACGCTATGGTCTGTCCGAAGAAGAATTCGCGCTTTGGCGGCAGGCCGTCGAAAAACACGGCGAGAAGGCCCTGAAGGTCACGGCGATCCAGAAATATAGACAACTTTAGGTTGTTTTTCGCTCCCCCACAGGCAGAGTAACGTCGGGTTAACCATTGGCCGTCAGTGTCGTTAACGAACAAGGGCCTGTAGCGGAGCTTTCAAAGATGCGAATCCTTCTGGTCGAGGATGATCCTGCCACCTCGCGCAGTATCGAACTGATGCTGACCCATGCCAATCTGAACGTCTATTGCACCGATCTGGGCGAAGACGGGATCGACCTGGCAAAGCTCTACGACTACGACCTGATCCTGCTGGACCTCAACCTGCCGGACATGAGCGGGCATGAGGTGCTGCGTCAGCTGCGGCTTGCGCGGGTGGAAACGCCGATCCTGATCCTGTCGGGGTCGGACGATACCGAAAGCAAGATCAAGGGCTTCGGCTTCGGCGCCGACGATTACCTGACCAAACCATTCCATCGCGAGGAACTGGTTGCGCGCATCCATGCCATCATCCGCCGCTCGAAAGGGCACAGCCAGTCGGTGATCCGCACGGGGGCGGTGAATGTGAACCTGGACGCCAAGACGGTGGATGTGGGCGGCAAATCCGTCCATCTGACCGGCAAGGAATACCAGATGCTGGAACTTCTTTCGCTGCGCAAGGGCACGACGCTGACGAAGGAGATGTTCCTGAACCATCTTTACGGCGGTATGGACGAGCCGGAACTGAAGATCATCGACGTGTTCATCTGCAAACTGCGCAAGAAGCTGGCCGAGGCGACGGGCGGGCTGAACTACATCGAGACCGTCTGGGGCCGCGGCTATGTGCTGCGCGATCCCGGGCCGGGCCAGACCGCGCGCCTGGCCGCCAGCGCCTGAGCGGCCGACTGGACGGGGGCGTTCCGCCCGCCTAAACCTGCGGGTCAGACCGAAGGGTGCGGAGGGCGGCGATGACCGGGGCGATTGGCGGGGCGATGACCTCAGTTTCCGAACTGACCGAACCGCAGGCGCGTGAGGAACTTGCGCGTCTGGCCGTGTTGATCGGCGCGGCGAACACCGCGTATCACACGCTGGATGCCCCCGAGATTTCGGATGCCGACTATGACGCGCTGAAACAGCGCAATGCGCAGATCGAGGCGCGGTTTCCCGGCCTGAAACGCGGCGATTCGCCTTCGGACCTTGTGGGGGGCGCGCTGGCCGAAGGCTTTGGCAAGATTCGCCACGAACGCCCGATGCTCAGCCTGGAAAACGGCTTTGCCGAGGCGGATGTGACCGACTTCGACGACCGCGTGCGCCGCTTTCTGAACCGGGCCGAGCCGGTGGCCTATACGGCCGAGCCGAAGATCGACGGGCTGTCGCTGTCCTTGCGCTATGAAGGCGGCCATCTGGTTCAGGCGGCGACGCGCGGCGATGGCGAAGTGGGTGAGGATGTGACCGCAAATGCCCGCACCATCGGCGATATTCCGGAACGGCTGGCCAATGCCCCCGCCGTGCTGGAGGTGCGGGGCGAGGTCTATATGTCCCACGCCGATTTCGCTGCGCTGAACGAACGGCAGGCGGCGGCGGGGGGCAAGACCTTTGCCAACCCGCGCAATGCCGCCGCCGGGTCGCTGCGGCAGCTGGATGCGACGATCACCGCCGCGCGGCCGCTGCGGTTCTTTGCCTATGCCTGGGGCGCGCTGTCCGAACCGCTGTCCGAGACACAACTGGGCGTGATCCACCGGCTGCGCGATCTGGGGTTTCAGACCAATCCGCTGACCGTGCTTTGCGATGGGCCGGGGGCGATGCTGGACCATTACCGCCTGATCGAACATCAGCGCGCCGATCTGGGCTATGACATCGACGGCGTGGTCTACAAGGTGAACGACCTTGCGCTGCAACAGCGGCTCGGCTTCCGCTCCACCACGCCCCGCTGGGCCTTGGCGCACAAGTTTCCGGCGCAACTGGCTTGGACGACCTTGCTGGCGATCGACATCCAGGTCGGCCGCACCGGCGCATTGTCCCCCGTCGCGCGGTTGCAGCCGGTGACGGTGGGTGGCGTCGTCGTGTCGAACGCCACCCTGCATAACGAGGATTACATCGCCGGGCGGGATTCAAAGGGCGCCGAGATTCGCAGCGGCAGGGACATCCGCATCGGCGACCGGGTGCAGGTCTATCGCGCCGGCGACGTGATCCCAAAGGTGGCTGATGTGGATCTGGCCGAACGGCCCGCGCCCGCCGCGCCCTATGTCTTTCCCGAGGTCTGCCCCGAATGCGGCAGCCCGGCGGTGCGCGAACCCGGCGATGCCGTGCGCCGCTGCACCGGCGGGCTGATCTGCCCTGCCCAGGCGGTCGAAAGGCTGCGGCATTTCGTGTCGCGATCCGCCTTCGACATCGAAGGGCTGGGGGCCAAACAGGTGGAGTTCTTCTATGACACCTGCCGCATCTCGCAGCCTGCCGACATCTTCACCCTTGCTGGGCGCGACGGGCGGCCCGATGGATTGGTGGCCGATCCGCGCGCCCGCCTGACCCGACAGGATGCCAACCCCGAGCGCGCGCGCGACATGCTGGCGCGCCTGGCCGAAACCCTGCGCGGGGCGGGCGTGCCGGTCGATCAGGACGACCTGGATCATGTCGTCGCGGGCATCCGGCATCTGGCCGAGAAATATCTGAAACATATCAAGGGCTTTGGCGACAGATCCGCCGGAAATCTTTTCGCTGCGATCGAAGAGCGGCGGAAGATCCCGCTCGACCGGCTGATCTTTGCACTTGGCATCCGGCATGTGGGCGAGGTGGCGGCCGGGATCGTCGCGCGCCACTATGGCACATGGCGCGCTTTCGAGGCCGCGATCACCGCGGCGCAGGTGGGCGAGGGTGCCGAATGGGACGACCTGATTTCCGTCAACGGCGTGGGCGAGGTGATGGCGGCCAGTCTGGTCGCGGCCTTCGCCAACCCGGCCGAACGCGCGGCGATCGACGCGCTGGTGGCGCAGCTTGAGGTGCAGCCGGTCGCGGCGCGGACGCAGGTAGAAAGTCCGGTCGCGGGGAAAACCGTGGTCTTTACCGGCACGCTGGAAAAGATGACCCGGGCCGAGGCCAAGGCGCGGGCCGAGGCCATGGGGGCAAAGGTCGCGGGCTCGGTTTCCGCCAGGACCGACCTGCTGGTGGCGGGGCCGGGCGCCGGGTCCAAGGCGAAGGAGGCGGAAAAGCACGGCGTGAAGATCATCGACGAGGATGAGTGGCTGACCCTGATCGGGGACGCATGAGCCGCCCGGCCGAACTTTTCCCGCTGTTTGCCGAGCTTGAGACGCTGGACGGCGTCGGCCCGAAAACCGCGCGTGCCTTTGAGGGGCTGGGCGTCGAACGCCCGCGCGACCTGCTGTTCCTGCTGCCGCAGGCGGGCATCGACCGGCGCCGGCGCGACAGCTTGCGCGGGGCCGACCTGCCCGGCGTGGTGACGGTCGAGGTGGAGGTGCAGATCCATTTCCCACCCCGCACCAAAGGTCGACCATACCGGGTGACTGTTCGCGATGCGGAAACGGAATTTCAACTCGTCTTCTTTCACGCGCGCGGCGATTATCTGATGAAACTGTTGCCGCCGGGCGCCCGGCGGCTGGTCTCGGGCCGGGTGGAACTGTTTGACGGTCAGGCGCAGATGGTCCACCCCGACCATATCCTGCCGCCGGAAGAGGCCGCCGACCTGCCGCTGTTCGAGCCGGTCTATCCCTTGGCCGCAGGGCTGACGCAGCGTGTCGTCGCCAGGGCCGCGGCCGCCGCGCTGGCCCGCGCGCCCGCGCCGGGCGAATGGATCGACGGCGCCCTGAAGGCGCGCGAGGGCTGGCCGGACTGGGCCGAAGCCTTGCAGGCGGCCCATGCCCCGCGGACCGCAGCCGATCTGGCGCCTTCGGACAAGGCGCGCGAGCGGCTGGCCTATGACGAATTTCTGGCGCATCAGTTGACGCTTTCGCTGGCGCGCAGTGCCTTGCGCCGCACCAAAGGGCAATCTTCGCGCGGAACGCGAAGTTTGCAGGACAAGGTGCTGGCGTCGCTTCCTTATCGTCCGACGAACGCGCAGATCCGTGCCCTGTCGGAAATCGCCGGGGACATGGAATCGCCGTTGCGGATGAACCGGCTGCTGCAAGGCGACGTGGGCGCGGGAAAGACGCTGGTGGCGCTGCTGGCCCTGTTGATCGCGGTCGAGGCCGGCGGGCAAGGCGTGATGATGGCCCCGACCGAGATCCTGGCTCGCCAGCATCACGAGGGGCTGGCGCCGCTGGCCGCGGCGGCGGGGGTGCGGCTGGACCTTTTGACGGGGCGCGACAAGGGGGCGGAGCGGGCGGCGAAACTGGCCGACCTTGCGGCGGGGCGGATCGACATTCTGGTCGGCACCCATGCGGTGTTCCAGAAGGATGTGGAATTTCACGACCTGCGATTGGCGGTCGTCGACGAACAGCACCGCTTTGGCGTTGCGCAAAGGATGGAACTGGGGGCCAAGGGTCTGGCCGATGTGCTGGTGATGACGGCGACGCCGATCCCGCGCAGTCTGGCGCTGGCCAGCTACGGCGACATGGATGTCTCGGTCCTGGATGAAAAACCCGCCGGGCGAAAGCCGATCCGCACCGCGCTGGTGTCCTCGGGCCGGATGGACGAGGTGGTGGGTCATCTGCGCCGCGCCGTGGACGAGGGGCGGCAGTGCTATTGGGTCTGCCCGCTGGTCGAGGAGTCCGAACTGGTCGACTATGCCAGCGCCGAGGCGCGCTTTGCCCATCTGCACGCGGCGCTTGGCGATGTGGTGGGACTGGTCCATGGCCAGATGCCGCCCGCCGAAAAGGATGCGGCGATGGCGCGCTTCGTCGCCGGCGAAACGCGGGTTCTGGTGGCGACCACGGTGATCGAGGTCGGCGTGAACGTGCCCGCCGCCAGCATCATGGTGATCGAACGGGCCGAGGCCTTTGGCCTGGCGCAGCTGCACCAGTTGCGGGGACGGGTGGGGCGGGGCGAGGCGGATTCGACCTGTCTGCTGATGTATCAGCCGCCCCTGGCCGAAGGCGCCGAGCGGCGGCTCAAGATCATCCGCGACACCGAGGACGGCTTTCGCATCGCCGAAGAGGATCTGGCCATGCGCGGGGCGGGCGACCTGATCGGCACGGCGCAATCGGGTCTGCCGAGGTTCCGGGTGGGCGATCTGGAGCGGCAGGCGGGGCTGATGGCCATCGCCCAGACCGATGCGCGGCGGCTCTTGGCCGACGATCCGGCGCTGGAAAGTGCGCGGGGAAAGGCGGCGCGTCTGCTGTTGTGGCTGTTGGGTCAGGACAGGGCAATCCGGCTGCTGTCCGTGGGTTGACCTGCATTTGTTCGCATATGTTCTGAAAAAGTTCTTTACACGTTAACCCGATTCGTGAGAACAATCAGGCAACCCACAGAGGAGGCCATGATGTTCTCGGAAGTGTTTGAAATCCTGTCCCGGTCGCGGTCCACGATGGTGAAGGACGCCGCGGGGGTCGCGTCGCTGTTCGCCCTGCTTTTCGTCGGATTGTATTTGTCCGGCGCTGCCTGATCTGCCTGCGGTCTTGTCCGGCGCGGGCGTTCCTGTCCCCGGAAGGCTGTCCCCGCCTTCCCCTGCCTGCCGCCGGTTGACACGCTTCCTTGCCGCCGCCGTCCAGTCCCGGACGCGCGGCGGTTTTTTTTGCGGAAGGGGGCGCTGGCGCCCCCTCTTGGCTTGACGGCCAATTCACCCCCCGAGGATATTTGTCGCCAAGAGGAAGGGCCGCGCGGTCAAGGGGCGGCGCCCGATTCGGCCTCGGCCACGGCGGCGCAGGCGGCATCCAGCGCCAGCAGGATCGAGGCATGGCGGTTGCGGTAATCGCGCGCGGGGGTCAGGGCATCATAGCCGTCGAAGGGCGGGGGCGGGGGCGGGCCGCCCTCCAGCATCGCGGCGACGGCGGCGCGGGCGGCTGCAAGCTCGGCCTGCGTCCGGCCCAGAATCACCCGGCCAAGGATCGAGGCCGAGGCCTGGCCAAGGGCGCAGGCCCGGACATCCTGGGCGAATGCGGCGATGCGGCCGTCTTGCAGCGTGACATCCGCCGTCACCGTCGATCCGCACAGCGCAGAGCGTCTGCGCGCCGTGCCCTGCGGTGCGGGCAGGCGGCCGGTCAGGGGGATATCCGCCGCCAGTTCCAGCAGCCGGCCGGAATAGAGGGTGATCAGATCGCTGTCGGCCATGGCAAACCCTTGTCTTTGTCCCTAGATAGGCGCGCGCCCCGCAAAGGAGAAGTCCGATGAGTTTCGATCCCGCCAGCCTGAAGTTCGACGCCCATGGCCTGATCCCCTGCATCGCGCAGGATGCCGCCAGTGGCGAGGTGCTGATGTTCGCCTGGATGAACGCCGAATCGGTCGCCCGCACGCTGGAGACCGGACGAGTCACCTACTGGAGCCGGTCGCGCAAGGCCCTCTGGATCAAGGGCGAAAGCTCTGGCCACATTCAGCGGCTGGTCGAGCTGCGCATCGACTGCGACCGCGATTGCCTGCTGGCTCTGGTCGCGCAGGAGGGGCCGGCCTGCCACACCAACCGTCGGTCGTGCTTTTACACCGCGCTGCGGGGCGGCGAAGAGGTGGAGATCATGAAGCCGATGGCGGGCTGAGGCGGGACCGCCCAAGCCTGCCGGAAAGCGTAGCGCAAGGGTGCGGGCTGCGGCCCATGCGCGCCCGGCTCAGTCCGGCTGCGGGCGATAATCGCGGCCGAGGGCCTTTTGCAGCGCGGGCAGGAAGCGTTGTTCAAAGTCATCGCCGACCAGCGGCCCGGCAAAGCGGAACAGAACCGTGCCGTCGCCCGCGACGATGAAGGTTTCCGGCGGCGCGGTCACGCCCCAGTCGATGCGGGTCTGCCCCTTGGGGTCGAAGCCGAGCGCCAGGAACGGATTGCCCTCGTCGCTCAGGTATTTCGTCGCATCCCCCTCGCGGTCCATCATGTTGATCCCCGCGATGCGGATGCCGTCGGCGGCCATCTGCTTGAGCATCGGGTGTTCGGCCCGGCAGGGCGGGCACCACGAGGCCCAGAAGTTCACCACCGTCACCTGTCCGGTGCGCAGGTCGGCATCGGTCAGCCGCGGGATCTGGCCCAGCCCCTGCGCGGCGACGGGCGGTGCGGGCTTGCCCACGAACACCGAGGGCAGGGTGGACGGGTCACCCTGCCGCATCCCGATCAGGAAAGCCGCGACCAGCGCCGCAAAGATCACCGGCGGCAGCGCCATCAGCCAGCGGTTCATGACCGGCCCTCCGCCAGACGCGCCTCGGCCTCGGCCAGCTGGCGGCGGACCACCCGCCCGCGCCACAGCGTCAGCGCCACCAGCGCCGCGATCAGCACCAGCGTCACCGCATAGGCTGCGCCCACGGTAAAGGCGTATTTCCCCAGATCGGGCATCAGGCCAGCCTTTCCCTTGCGACCAGCGCCTGAAGGCGCCGCGCCCGAATCTCGGTCCGGGTGCGGACCAGCACCAGCACCACGAACATCAGCACGAACCCCAGAATCACCAGATAGAGCGGATAGCGATAGACCGCCGACATCCTCTCTCCCGGCGCGACCGACAGCGAGGCGCCCTGATGCAGCCCCTGGTTCCAGAAGTTCACCGCATACCGCGACAGGACGGCAAAGACCGATCCGACGATGCACAGCACCCCGGTCAGGTCTGCGGCGGTATCGGGGTTCTCCACCGCCTGCCACAGCGCGATATAGCCGAGGTAGAACAGCGCCAGGATCAGGAACGAGGTCAGCCGCGGATCCCATTCCCACCAGGTTCCCCACATCGGTTGCCCCCACAGCGCCCCGGTCGCCAGTGCGATCAGCGTGAAGGTCAGCCCGACCGGCGCCGCCGCCCGCGCCGCCAGCGCCGAGACATGGTGCCGCCGCACGATCCAGACCAGGCTGGCCACCAGCATCATGATCCAGGCATTGATCGCCAGCATGGCGGCGGGGACGTGCAGGAAGATGATCTTGACCGTCGCGCCCTGACGGTAATCGTCGGGGGTGAAGAAGAACCCCCAGATCAGGCCGGCCACGATGCTCAGCACGGTGGCAGGCACCAGCCACGGCAGCACCGCGCCCGAGGTCTGCATGAACTTCTTCGGATTGGCATATTCCCAAAGCGACATGGGTGTTCGATATCCTGTGCGGTCCTGGCGGTAAACCTGTTATCACGCCGGGGCGGGGTCATCCTTGCGGTGGATCATCGCAGGTTCACCCGGATCGCCGCCGCCGCCGCAAAGGGCAGGGCGGCCGCCGATCCCGCCGTGATCGCCGCCAGCAGCGCCAGCGGGGTGCCGACCGCCAGCCCCTCGGCCCCGCGCCGGACCACCTCGGCCCCGAAGATCAGCGTCGGCACGTACAGCGGAAGGACCAGCAGCGACAGAAGCAACCCGCCGCGCTTCAGCCCCACGGTCAGCGCCGCGCCAAAGGCCCCGATCATCGACAGCGCCGGCGTGCCGGCCAGCAGCGATATGGCCAGGCAGCCATATCCCCCCGCCGGCAGATGCAGCATCACCCCCAGCACGGGTGCCGCCAGCGTCAGCGGCAGGCCGGTGGTGATCCAGTGCGCCAGCGCCTTGACCGCCACCGCCCCCTCCAGCGGCAGGGGCGAGGGGACCAGCAGGTCCAGCGTCCCGTCCTCCAGATCCAGCGCAAAGATGCGATCCAGCGACAGCAGGCAGGCCAGCAGCGCGCCGACCCACAGGATGCCGGGGGCGATTTTGGCCTGGGTCGCGCCATCGGGGCCGATCCCCAGCGGCACCAGCACCGCGACCAGCAGAAAGAAGGCCAGCCCCAGCCCGAAGCCGCCGCCCGACCGAAAGGCCAGCCGCAGGTCGCGGAGCAGCAGCGCGCTCACAGGAAAGCCTCGTCAAAGGCGCTGCGCAGGCCGCCTTCGGCCGGGGCGCGGGCGCGGAAGGGGGAAAGGTCCAGGTCCTGCGCCGCGAATCCCATCTCGATATGCGTGGCGATCAGCGCCGATCCGCCCGCATCCAGATGGGCCGCTACCGCCGCCCCGAACAGCGCGACCGAGGCCGCATCCAGCGACACCGTCGGCTCGTCCAGCACCCAGATCGCCCGGCCCGTGACCAGCAGCCGCGCCAGGCCAAGCCGACGCTTCTGCCCCGCCGACAGGTTCGCCGCCCGGCGGCCGGCCAGATCGGTCAGGTTCATCGCCGCCATCGCCGCGCCGATCTCGCGCCGCCCGTGGATTTCCGCCCAGAAGCGCAGGTTTTCCGCGACGCTCAGCACGGATTTCAGCCCGTCGGCATGGGCGGCATAGGCGATGGACTCCGCCGGGCAGGCGATGCGTCCCGCCAGCGGCGGCTGCAAGCCTGCGATGGTGCGCAAAAGCGTGGTCTTGCCGATGCCGTTCGGGCCGCGCAGCACCAGCGCGCTGCCGGCGGGCAGGGCAAAGGACACCCCCTCCAGCACGGGGATGCCGCCGCGGGCACAGGCAAGATCGGTGACGGTCAGGCTCATGTCCCTCGCCCTAGCGCAAGCGGGCCGGTGGAAAAAGGGGCTGCGACCTTATAGCCGGGCGATGCGCTCGCTCAGCAGGTCGAAAAAGCCGCGCGCGTCCACGTTGCCCATGAACATCGCATTCGGCTTGCGCCCGGTCACGCCCCACCAGTCGGCGACGGTCATGCCCAAGGTCAGCTCGGATTGCGTCTCGATCTCCACATTGACGTGGCGGCCCGAAAACAGGTCCGGCCGGATCAGATAGGCGATGACGCAGGGGTCGTGCAGCGGCGCGCCGTTCGATCCGTATTTCTGCACGTCGAACCGCTCGAAGAAATCGGTCCATTCGGCGACCATCCGCCCCGCTTCGGTGCCAAGCGCGCGCATCCCCTCGACCCAGGCGCGGGAGGTAAGGGCCTTGTGCGTCACGTCCAGCGGCATGACGACGATGGGAACGCCGGATCCGAACACGATTTCAGCGGCTTCCGGGTCGACATAAATGTTGAACTCTGCCGTTGGCGTGATATTGCCCACCTCGAAATAAGCGCCCCCCATCAGGACGATTTCCTGAACCTTTCCAATAACATCCGGTGCCTTCTGAAAAGCGGCGGCGATATTGGTCAAAGGCCCCAGCGGGCACAGCGTCACCGTGCCGGACGGATGGCTGCGCAGGGTTTCGATGATGAAATCCACCGCGTTCAGCGCCTGCAAGGGCATCGTCGGATCGGGCAGCGCCGGGCCGTCGAGGCCGGTCTTGCCGTGAACATGTTCCGCCGTGACGAGTTTGCGCTTCAGCGGCCGGTCGCAGCCGGCGAACACCCGCATCTGCGGCTGGCCCGCCAGTTCGCACAGTATCCGCGCATTCTTTTCGGTCAGCGGCAGCGGCACGTTTCCGGCGACGGCGGTGATGCCCAGCACCTCCAGATCCTCGGGGCTGGCCAGCGCCAGCAGGATGGCGACGGCATCGTCCTGTCCGGGGTCGGTGTCGATGATGATCTTGCGCGGCATGGAGCTCTCCTTATCCCGGCAGCAAAGCCGATGCCCGCGCGGCTGTCCAGATCAATCGAGTTTTCCTGATATGACCAGTTAAAACAGAATGTTACGGGACGTTTCCTGTTCCGTTCCGCCTGCGGCCCGCGCCTTGTCTTCGGCCTTGGCGCGGTTCCACAGCGCATCCATTTCCGCCAGATCGCTGTCGGCGGGCGCCCGGCCGGATTCGGCCAGCCAATCCTCGATCCGCCCGAACCGGCGGGTGAACTTGGCATTCGCGGCGCGCAGGGCCGCCTCGGGGTCGACCTTCATGTGCCGCGCCAGATTCGCCATGACGAACAGCAGGTCGCCGAATTCCTCCTCAACCTCGGCCGCGCCCAGCGTCTCGCGCGCTTCGACCAGTTCGCGCGTCTCTTCGACCAGCTTGTCCAGCACCTCGCCGGTCGAGGGCCAGTCGAACCCGACCCGCGCCGCGCGCTTCTGCAACTTCACCGCCCGAGTCAATGCAGGCAGCCCCATCGCCACCCCGTCCAGAACCCGCGCCGGGCCACGTTCGGCGGCCTTGATCCTTTCCCAGTCCGCGGTCTGCTGTTCGGATGATTTGTCGCGGTCTTCTTCGCCGAAGACATGAGGATGTCGCGTCAACATCTTGTCGGATATGGCATTCACCACATCGGGCAGAGCAAACATCTCCGCCTCTTCGGCGATGCGGGAATGAAAGACCACCTGCAACAGCAGATCCCCCAGCTCGCCCGGCAACTCGCTCCAGGCCTGCCGCTGGATCGCATCGGCCACCTCATGCGCCTCTTCGACGGTATAGGGGGCGATGGTGGCGAAGGTCTGTTCCACATCCCAGGGGCAGCCGGTCGCCGGATCGCGCAGGCGGGCCATAATCTCGACCAGCCGCGGCAAGCCTGCCGTCGCGTCATGGATCAGCGCGTCGCTTTCGGCTTTGGAAAGGGGGGCGTCGGGCATTGCGGGCACCTTGGTTTTGCGGTTCTGTGACGGGATCACGACAAACCCAGAGGTCCGCCCATGCCCGTCCTGAACCGTATCGCCGCTTATGCGGAGGAAATGAAGGGCTGGCGTCGCCATCTTCATGCGCATCCCGAGCTGGAGTTCGACCTGCCCGAAACCTCGGATTTCGTAGCGGCGCGGCTGGAGGAGTTCGGCGTGGACGAGATTCACCGCGGCGTGGCGAAAACCGGGATCGTCGCCATCATCAACGGGCGCGGCGATGGCCCGACCATCGGCCTGCGCGCCGATATGGACGCCCTGCCGATCACGGAAATCACCGGGGCCGAATACGCCTCGCTGAATCCCGGCAAGATGCACGCCTGCGGCCATGACGGCCACACGACCATGCTGCTGGGCGCGGCGAAATACCTGGCCGAGACGCGCAACTTCTCGGGCCGCGTGGCGCTGCTGTTCCAGCCGGCCGAGGAAGAGGGCGGCGGCGGCCAGGTCATGGTGAACGAAGGCGTGATGGACCGCTTTGCCATCACCCAGGTCTATGGCATCCACAATTCGCCCAATGCCGAATTCGGCAGCTTCATGACCAATCCCGGTGCGCTGCTGGCCGCGGTGGACACCGCCATCGTCACCGTCACTGGCAAGGGCGGCCACGGCGCGCAACCGCAGGATTGCATCGACCCGGTGGTCGCGATCACCGGCATGGTGGGGGCCTTGCAGACGATCATCTCGCGCAACCTGCACCCGCTGAATGAGGCGGTGGTCTCGGTCACGCAGATCCACGTCGGATCGGCGCATAACATCATCGCCGAAACCGGCTGGTTCAGCGTGACGATCCGCAGCTTCGACCCCGAAGTGCGCAAGACGCTGAAACGCCGCTTCTACGAGATCGTGGAAAACCACGCCGCCGCCTATGGGGTAAAGGCGGAAATCGACTATGACTGGGGCTATCCCGCGACCGTCAACCATCCCGACGAGGCCGCCTTTGCCGCCGAGGTCGCGCGCGAGGTCTCGGGCGCGGGCAAGGTCGACGACGCTTCCCCGCGCGAGATGGGGGCCGAGGATTTCGCCTATATGCTCCAGGCCCGGCCCGGCGCCTATCTGTTCATGGGCACCGGACCGGGGGCGGGGCTGCACCATCCGGCCTATGACTTCAACGATGAGGCGGCGCCGGTGGGGGCCAGTTTCTTCGCCCGGCTGGTCGAACGGGCGCAACCGCTGGCCTAAGGAGGAAAGGGGGCGCTGCCCCCTCTTGTCCCGTGCCGGGCCAATTCACCCCGGGATATTTATGCAAAAGGGATGAAGGAGAGGAAGGGCTTCGCCCCCGCTTTCCCTTTTCCAAATACTCCCGCCGGAGGCATTCCTCTCGCCGGTTGGCGCCGTCAGGCGCCAGAGGCGAGAGAAAAGGCGTGCGGGCCGTCAGGCCCGCGCAATTCAGGTCACGGGATGATGCGGGTGTATTTGGTTCCGGCGATGGTGGCGCCCGCGATCAGGCCCTGCTGGCCAAAGACCAGCGCAATCACCGGGTCCAGTTCGGTCGTGTCCTTGCCGATGGCCGCGCCCTGATCGGGGGTGGCGTATTTGACCTCGGCCCCCGCAGCCCAGCCGTCCGACCGGCGAAAGTCCGCCAAGGCCTTGTCGGTCATGAAGAACAGCGCATGGGCATATTGCTGCACGCCGATCTGAAGGCCGAAACTCGCCCGCGCGGCGGAATAATAGTCGACGGTGATGTCGTTGATCCGCAGCGCCCCGCGGCCATAGCCGCCGCCGAAGCCAAAGCCCGCCTCTGTCACCAGCGGCATGTAAAGGACGCCAAGCGCCTTGGAGGCCAGGTCCCGCGTGCCGGGATAGCGGTTGAACAGATAGTCGCGCGTCGCATCCACCCGCGCGTCGATCTGCGCCGCGCCATTGCCGCCCACGCCGTTGCCGCAGGCCGCCAGCGCCACGAATGCGCCGCCGCCCGCCAGAATGCGCCGTCTGCCGATCAGGTTCATGAGAGTTCCGCCCCTTCGGTTTGCCTCTGGTTTCGGGGGCTCTGACGGCCCCGTTCACCCAAGGATAGCGGTTTCCGCCGGGCCTGTCACGAAATCCTGCCGTATCCGCAAAACCCCGCCGATCAGCGCCAGCCGGCGTTCAGCAGGCGCGCAGCCTCGGGGGCGAAATAGGTCAGGATGCCGTCGCAGCCCGCGCGCTTGAAGCACATCAGGCTTTCCATCGTCGACTTTTCGGCGTCGATCCAGCCGTTCAGCTGCGCCTGCCGCATCATCGCATATTCGCCCGAGACCTGATAGGCAAAGGTCGGCACGCCGAATTCGTCCTTTACCCGCCGGACGATATCCAGATAGGGCAGGCCGGGCTTGACCATCACCGCATCGGCGCCTTCCCTCAGGTCGCGTTCGACGGCGCGGATCGCCTCGTCGCTGTTGGCGGGGTTGATCTGATAGGTCTTCTTGTCGCCGACCAGCCGCCCGCTGGCCCCCACCGCATCGCGGAACGGCCCATAGAAGGCCGAGGCGTATTTCGCCGCATAGCTCAGGATCGCCACGTCCTTGAAACCCGCGCCCTCGACCGCCTGGCGGATCGCGCCGATGCGCCCGTCCATCATGTCGGAGGGGCCAAGGATATCCGCCCCGGCCTCGGCCTGGGCCAGAGCCATGCGCACCAGCGCGGCAACCGTCTCGTCGTTCAGGATCACGCCATCCCTCACCAGCCCGTCATGGCCGTTGGCGTTATAGGGGTCCAGCGCGATGTCAGTCATCACCGCGATCTCGGGCACCGCCGCCTTGATGGCGCGGATCGCCCGGTTGGCCAGGTTGTCGGGGTTCCACGCCTCTTCGCAGGTATCGGTGCGCAGCGCCGGATCAGTATAGGGGAAAAGGCAGATCGCCGGGATGCCCAGCCGGGCCGCGTCTTCGGCGGCGCGCACCACCAGATCGACCGACAGCCTGTCCACGCCGGGCATCGAGGCCACCGGCTCGCGCAGGTTCTGTCCGTCACGCACGAAGACCGGCCAGATCAGGTCGCCCGTCGTCAGAGTGTTTTCCTGCGCCAGGGCCCGCAGGGCGGGGGTGCGCCGCAGGCGGCGCAGGCGGGTTGCGGGGGCGGGGGCGACGGTGGCGCGCATTCTCTGGCTCCCTCCGGGTGGCTTGGGGCTTGCGGTTCGCGCCCCTGCCTGCCATGGAAAGGCGCGCGTCTCAAGGCGGCAAAGCGCGGCATATCGCGCGCCGGGCGGGGCGCGGGGGCAGAGCAGGGGCGGAATGGCACCGAACTGGTATCACCTGATCTTTGAAGTGATCGACCTGAGGTCGTTCTCGAACCTGTGGTTCTGGATCGCGCTGGCGGCGCTGTGGTCCTCGGCCAGTCACCGCGTGCTGGGCGTGCCCTTCGACATGATCGTCCGCGCCCGGCGCGAAGGCGGTGCCGTGCAGGCCGATCTGGAGACGATGGTGCGCATCAACGTCGACCGGGTGCTGCACATCGCCCAGACCTCGGGCCTGTGGCTGGCGGGGTTCGGGTGCTTCATGCTGACCTCGCTGATCCTTCTGGGCTTCGTCTACGAGATGGAATTCGCGCAGGCGGTGTTCCTGCTGCTTTCGCCAATGGTGATCGTGGGCCTGCTGACGCTGCGGACGGCGCGGAAGATCCGGGCCGGGGGTGAAACCGGCGCGGATCTGGACCGCCGGCTGATGCGGCATCGCATGTCGGTGCAGGCGGTCGGAATGGCCGCGATTCTGGTCACATCCATGTATGGCATGTGGGTGAACATGCAGCTTGGCGCGCTTGGCTGATGGCGGCCGACCGCATCCTGCTGGGCGGCGCGCCGGAAGGGTTCGACGCCAGGCTGCTGGCCCGCGAACTGGCCAAGGGCCGCCCCGTCATCCATATCGCCCGCGACGACAAGCGGGCCGAGGCGATGCGCGCGGCGCTGGCTGCGATGGCGCCGCAGGCGGTGGTGCTGGACCTGCCCGCCTGGGATTGCCTGCCCTATGACCGTTCGTCCCCCAACCCCGAGATTTCGGCGCGGCGGATGGCGACCTTGGCCGCTCTGGCCCAAGGGGCGGTGTCCGGCGCATTCGTTCTGCTGACCACGCTGTCGGGGGCGATGCAGCGGCTCCCCTCGCGCGAGGTGCTGCGGGGCGCGTCCTTCAGCGCGCAGGTGGGTCAGTCGGTGAACGAAGGGGCGCTAAGGGCGTTTCTGGGGCGCATGGGCTTTTCGCCGGTCTCGACCGTGGCGGAACCCGGCGATTTCGCCGTGCGCGGTGGCATCGTCGACATCTGGCCGCCGGGCGAGGGGGGGCCGGTCAGGCTGGACTTCTTTGGCGATGTGCTGGACGGGGCGCGGCGGTTCGATCCGGTGACGCAGCGCACGACCGACAAGCTGTCGGTGGTGGAATTTGCGCCCATGTCCGAGGTCATTCTGGACGAGGCCGCGATCACCCGGTTCCGCCAGAACTATCGCGTGGAGTTCGGCGCGGCGGGGGTCAGCGACCCGCTGTATGAGGCGGTCAGCGCGGGTCGCAAGCATCAGGGGATGGAACACTGGCTGCCGTGGTTCCACGACCGTCTTGAAACGCTGTTCGACTATCTTCCCGACGCGACGGTGATGCTGGACGATCAGGTGACGCCCGCGCGCCTGTCCCGCTGGGAGGGGATCGAGGATCAGTATGAGGCCCGGCGCGAGGCGCTGAGCGCCAAGGGACGGATGGATTCCGTCTATAAACCCATCGCGCCGGGGCTGCTGTATCTGGACGATGCGGCCTGGGGCGATGCGCTGGCCGATCACCGCGTGGTGCAGTTGTCGCCCCTGGCGCAACCGCCGGGGCCGGGGGTTCTGGATGCCCAAGGGCGCGCGGGCCGGAATTTCGTGCCCGAGCGCCAGCAGGAAAGCATCAGCCTTTTCGGTGCCTTGTCCGACCATGTTCGCAAACTGCGTGAAGATCATCAGGTCGTCATCGCCTCGTGGTCCGAAGGCGCGCGCGAGCGGCTGAAAGGGCTGCTGGAGGATCAGGGGCTGGTTGCCGCCGACGAGATCGCCGATTTCCGCGAGGTGCCCGAGCGGCTGGAGGCCGGGCGCCCCGGCGGCCTGTTCCTGATCGTCTGGGCGCTGGAGGCCGGGTTCACCGCGCCGGGGCTGGCGGTCATTTCCGAACAGGACGTGCTGGGCGACCGTCTGGTCGCCAAGCCGCGGAAAAAGCGCAAGGCCGAGAATTTCCTGCGCGAGGTCGATGCCCTGTCCCCCGGCGATCTGGTCGTGCATGTCGAACACGGCGTCGGCCGTTATATGGGGATGGAGATCCTGCGGGTGCCCGATCCGCAGACGGGGAAACCCGGCGCGCCGCATGAATACCTGCATCTGGTCTATGCCGACGACGCGAAGCTTTACCTGCCGGTCGAGAATATCGAACTCCTGTCCCGCTATGGGCATGAGGAGGGGCTGCTCGACCGGCTGGGCGGCGGCGCGTGGCAAGCGAAAAAGGCCAAGCTCAAGGCCCGCATCCGCGAGATTGCCGACCGTCTGATGCGCATCGCCGCCGAACGGCAGCTGCGCCACGCCCCCATTCTGGAAGCCCCCTATCAGATGTGGGAGGCGTTTGCCGCCCGCTTTCCCTGGCAGGAAACCGACGACCAGCTGGCCGCGATTGCCGATGTGGTGGGCGATCTGGAAAAGGGCAGCCCGATGGACCGCCTGATCGTCGGCGACGTGGGCTTTGGCAAGACCGAGGTGGCGATGCGCGCGGCCTTTGTCGCGGCCCTTGCCGGGATGCAGGTGGCGGTGGTCTGCCCCACCACGCTGCTGGCGCGCCAGCATTACCGCAGTTTCGCCGAACGGTTCCGCGGGTTCCCGATCAACGTGCGCCCCCTGTCGCGCTTCGTCTCCGCCAAGGATGCCGCCAGAACGCGCGAGGGGCTGGCCGACGGCACGGTCGACATCTGCGTCGGCACCCATGCGCTGCTGGCCAAGGGGGTTCGGTTCAAATCCCTGGGCCTGCTGGTCATCGACGAGGAACAGCATTTCGGCGTCGCCCACAAGGAACGCCTGAAAGAGATGCGGAGCGAGGTTCACGTCCTGACCCTGACCGCGACGCCGATCCCGCGCACGCTGCAACTGTCGCTGACCGGGGTGCGGGATCTCTCGATCATCGCGACGCCGCCGGTGGACCGGCTGGCAATACGAACATATGTTTCGGAATTCGATACCGTCACCCTGCGCGAGGCGCTGCTGCGCGAACGGTTCCGCGGCGGGCAGTCGTTCTTCGTCGTCCCGCGCATCAAGGATCTGCCGGATATCGAGGATTTCCTGAAAACCCATGTGCCCGAGGTCAGCTATGTCGTGGCGCATGGCCAACTGGCGGCGGGCGATCTGGACGACCGGATGAACCAGTTCTACGACGGCAAGTATGACGTGCTGCTGGCGACGACCATCGTGGAATCCGGCCTCGACATCCCGACCGCCAACACGATGATCATCCACCGCGCCGACATGTTCGGCCTGTCGCAGCTTTACCAGATCCGCGGCCGCGTCGGCCGGTCCAAAACCCGCGCCTATTGCTATCTGACGACGAAACCCCGCGCTCCGCTGACCCCACAGGCGGTGAAACGGCTGCGGCTTCTGGGCAGCCTCGACAGCCTTGGCGCCGGGTTCAACCTCGCCTCCCACGACCTTGACCTGCGCGGCGCGGGGAACCTCTTGGGCGAGGAACAGTCGGGCCATATCAAGGAAGTCGGCTACGAACTTTACCAGCAGATGCTGGAAGACACGATTGCCAAGCTGAAATCCGGCGAGATCGAGGGGCTGGCCCCGTCCGACGACCAATGGGCGCCGCAGCTGAACCTGGGCGTGCCGGTGCTGATCCCCGAGGAGTATATCCCCGATCTGGACATCCGCCTTGGCCTCTACCGCCGCCTGTCGGGGCTTTCCACCAAGGTGGAGCTGGAAGGCTTCGCCGCCGAGCTGATCGACCGCTTCGGCCCGATCCCGCGCGAGGTCAATACCCTGCTGCTGATCGTGCGGATCAAGGCGATGGCGAAACGCGCCGGGATCAGCCGGATCGATGCCGGGCCAAAGGGTGCGACGGTGCAGTTCCACAACGACAAATTCGCCAACCCCGCGGGCCTTGTCGATTTCATCAAGGCCGAAGGCCCCGCCGCCCGCATCCAGGGCAACAAGGTCGT